>WFRC01000023.1 GCA_015486685.1 Caldifarciminota bacterium | reverse complement strand
TTTACCCCGGCATCAGAATACAGGGTAATCCTGTTTGAAAAAGGTTTTATTGCTATACCAATCTTACCGGTAAGATATTTTTCCGATGGAAGTTCTTTTATTGCACCTATGGACAAGAAAGAGAATGGGCGATACATTATACCTAAGATATTTTTTCTACTGAGCGATGAATATGCATATCCCAGAGAAAATACATTTTTATATGTAAAATAATTCCCACCCGTTATATAATCCAGCGAATCCCCTTTCAACTTTAATCCGTAGGATATTCTCTTGAATGTAAATGTAAGGGATGAATCAGAAGAAAGCATAAGTTCAATCCCTGAATGAAATGATAATCCAGCAGGATTGTTCCAAATTGCATCAGACCGCTCAGATGTTGCCAATGATACAGAATACAATGAAATTAAAAAAAAGTAAAACATAACACCTCCTTGTTTAATAAGTTAGAACGCTAACCGCCTACCGCTAACCGCTTACCGCCAAAAATAACAATGCGGAATGCGGAAGTGAGAATGCGGATTTATCTCGTTAATCGTAATTCGTAAGGCGTGAGAAGTTCTTTGAGTTTATTGCGTTCATTGAGTTGATGGAGTTTATTCTTTTTTTACATTTTACGCTTAACGCCTTACGCCTCACGAGTTTTTTATTCTTCATTTTGCATTTATATATTACTTCCTACTTCTTATTTCTCACTTCCTACTTGTCCGTGTCATTGCGAGCCTGCTGTAAGCAGGCGTGGCAATCTCATTTGTTTTTTCTTTTTCCTATATACTCGCTACTGCTTTTTCCACTCATTCACTCTTCTTTTCTCAACCTTAACCTATCTTTTTGCCAGTATTCAATATCTTCATCCTCCATTCTTCATTCTCCATCCTTTCGCTGGCAGCTGGAAGCCCATATTTTCTTCCTTGAATTGCTGGCAGCTATTTTGCCTAACCCCTTCATATTGCCCATACAGGAAGAAATATTATCTCTATGGAGGATATTTTTCTAATATCAGTAATGTCAGAGCTTAAAACATAGCCCCTTTTCCCTCCAGCATTTTCAGTAAACCGAACAAGTGTGCCAATATCTTTATCCCTGATACTACTGGAATATTTGACCTCTATGCCTGTCGGGATTTCCTGAGATATTACGACAAAATCAATCTCTTTATCCCTCTGTCTCCAGAAAAAAATAGGCTCAAAATAGTCTCTCAAAATATTGAATGCGTAGGTTTCTACAAGATGTCCCATAAACTCACCCAAAAATTTGGATTCCCTGTTTACTCCTAAAACCGCAGGAATAAAGTTTGTGCTGGAAATATATACCTTTTTTCCTGTTCTCAATTGCTTCCTCATACTTTTTGTAAAATTATAAAGAATTTTTAAGAGAAATGCGTTCTCAAAAAAGGTGATATAATTAGAAACAGTATTCCTTGACATATGAAGGTCTCTGGCAAGATTCTCATATTCTATCATATTTCCCGTATCTCTTACCATTATCCTGAACATTGTTTTTATCTCCTCAATATTTCTTGCTCCAAAGGTAATGGGGATGTCATAAGAAAGTATTTTTTCAAGGATAGAAGTGCGGAGGTAAGATTTTGCCTTTCTTTCATCCAAAAAGAGAGCCGTCTCAGGAAATTGCCCTGTGAAAAGATACTCTTCAAACAACCCTCTATATTTCAATCCATATGCATAGGAAAATTTTTTTATCTCATTAATATTGTTTTTCCCAAAGTCATAATGTGGAGGAATTGGGTCAATCCCTTTCAAAAACAGATATTCCCTGAAAGAAAGAGGAGGAAGAATAAAGTCAAAGACCCTTCCTGCAAGGCTTTCTTTTGCTTTTCTGGTTATAAACAGGCTGGAAGAACCGCACAGAAAAAACTTCAATCTCCCTGAAACATCATAAAACCTTTTTATAATAGACTGCCAGTTAGGTATATATTGAACCTCATCCAAAAATATGTAGAGTTTCTCTTTTAGTTCCCATAACTTTTTGCCTGCAATCTGCTCAACGAATATTCTTATAATCTCCTCAAGGATGTCAGTTTTTCTTTCAATCATTGCTTCGTCAAAAGAAAAAAAGAGAATATTTTCAGCAGATTCTCCCTTCGTAAGAAGTTCAGAGATTATCTGTTTGAGAAGGGTTGTCTTACCTGTCCTGCGAAGTCCACTAATTACTATTGCTTGTTTTACAGAAAGATAACTGCTAATCTTTCCAAAAATCTCCCTTCTCTGTAAAAAAGATTCCTCCGGAAGAAAACCTTTTTTCACCCACCAGGGGTTCTGTTCATAAAGATATTGTATTATTTCCATAGTTTACATTTATGCATAGTTTCTTATGCTTAATATACACATTTATGCACAAAAGTCAAGAACAAAATTGCAAAAAATAAAACCGAGGTGTAATTGGCTAATAATGCGGAATGCGGAAGTGAGAATGCGGATTTAACAAACAACAACGCATTCACACGGTGAATGCACTCCAAAATAACAACGCAACGGCACGGTCGTTGCACTCCATACTCCCGGATAAACCGGGAAGTGGGAAGTAAAAGAACGTGATGCGTGACCGTGACTCGTGTTCACTTTTTTCGTTTCTCTCGTTTTTAACTTTCAACTTTTAACCTTCAACTTTCAACAGTTTTTTCTCTCTTTCAACCTTCAACTTCTCACTTCTTAGTTCTCACTTCCCACTTAAAATGTAATAACGCCGAAGGCAAATAACTATTCTCTTTCTATCTTCTCCTTAAAATGAGATTTAATATTATCGTCAGTATAATAGATAAAATAATAGATGTCGTCAAAGGAAAATAGAAACTAAAATGCCTTTTTGTTATATGTATATCTCCAGGTAAATGTCCTATAAATGGATACCTCCCCACCAATATAAGGATTATACCTATTGCTATAATGACAGCTCCTGTAATTATAAAGAATTTTCCCATAATATATAATATTTCTTAAAATAAAAAAGTCAAGATACAAAAACTAATATTTTCTCTTGACAAATGGAAAATACTTAGTATAATGAAAGATATGAAAAAGAACAAGAAGTTATTTATAGAATAATATATGCAAAATGCCTGGGATAGAATTATAAATTGGGGAAATAGACTATATTGTCAGAAATAAACAAACAAAATAAAATAATGTATTTAATCTAATGTTATGGGATTAATTAAAATACCTAGATTAAAAATAGGTGATATTGAAACAAAAATACCTATTGTTCAGGGAGGAATGGGCGTTGGTATTTCTCTATCAGGTTTGGCTTCGGCTGTAGCAAATGCAGGTGGGATTGGAGTCATTGCTGCTGCTGGAATTGGTATGCTTGAGCCTGATTTCAACACGAACTTCAGAGAAGCAAACCAGAGGGCTTTAAGAAAAGAAATAAGAAAAGCAAGGAAAAAGACCGATGGTATTATCGGAGTAAATATAATGGTAGCCCTTTCAGATTATGAAGAACTTTCACTGGCGGCAGTAGAAGAGGGAGCAGACCTGATTTTTCTTGGTGCAGGGCTTCCATTGAAAAATCCAAAAATATCCTCTCTGAATAGATTGAAAAAGATTATAACCAAAGTTGTTCCTATCGTATCTTCTGCAAGGGCTGCCAGGGTAATATTTCGATATTGGTCAAGAAATTACAATGATGTGCCTGATGCTGTGGTTGTTGAAGGTCCTATGGCTGGGGGACATCTTGGTTTCAAAAAGGAACAGATAAACGACCCCAATTATACATTAGAAAAAATCTTACCCGAGGTCATCTTAACGATAAAACCCTTTGAAAAACAATTTAATAAAAGTATCCCGGTTATTGCAGCAGGTGGTATATATACAGGAGCAGATATTTACAAATTTATACAGATGGGAGCACAAGGAGTACAGATGGCAACAAGATTTGTGACAACTTATGAGTGCGATGCAGATATAAAATTCAAAGAAGCATATATAAAATCTAAAAAAGAGGACATTATTATAATTGACAGTCCCGTTGGATTGCCAGGAAGGGCGATAAACAATAAGTTCCTTCAAGATGTATCGGCAGGCATAAAAAAACCTTTTACCTGTCCCTGGCAGTGTTTAAAAAACTGTGATTTCAGAAATTCGCCATACTGTATCGCCCTTGCGTTGACCAATGCCAAAAAGGGAAATTTGGACGATGGATTTGCCTTTGCAGGTGCTAACGCTTATAGAGCGGATAAAATTGTCTCTGTGAAAGAATTGATTGATACATTATTACAAGAATATACAGAGGCATCTTCCAGATAAATAGGTCTCCTTGTCCTCTTTTATAAAAAATGTCACAGTGTCAAGCACCGTCCCCAATTACTTAAATTTTAGTTTCTTCTTGACAAACTGGAAAGATTTTTTTATCTTTTCAGTATGGAAAAAGATTATAATAAACTTATAAAATGGATAGAAGAAATAAGTTCCAGGATAGACATAAATAGCCTCTTTAGCGTGATTTTAGAAGCCGGGAGGTCTCTTACAAATTCTGAGGCAAGTTCCCTTCTCCTGTTAGATGAAATTTTCAGGGAAATTGTTTTTATCCAGGCCACAGGGAAGGTAAAAGAGAAGGTAAAAGGGGTAAGATTCCCTATGGAAAAAAGAAGTATCGCAGGATGGGTGGTAAAGAATAAAAAGGTTTTGCTTGTTTCAGACACAAGAAAAGACAGAAGGTTTTATAAAACAATAGATGAAATAACAGGGTTTTCCACCCGTTCAATACTTGCTGTTCCATTGAAATCTGAGGGTAAAGTTGTAGGAGTAATGGAAATAATAAATAAGAAAACAGGAAATTTTACTGAAAGGGATATAGAAATAGCAGGAAAACTTGCTGTGTTTGCAGGTAGGGAAATTAAAAATCTTGAGAAAATTCAACACCTGAAAGAGGAAGTCTCATTTTTAAGAAAGGAGATAGAAGAACCCTATCATCCTGTATGGAAAAGTAAAGGTTTTAACAATGTAGTCGAAATGGCTCATCAGGTAGCATTCTCAAATTCTATTGTCTTGATAGAAGGGGAAAGTGGTGTAGGAAAAGAGGTAATTGCAAGGGAGATTCATAGACATTCACCAAGGAGAGAAAAGCCTTTTATACCTGTTAATTGTGCAAGTATTCCTGAACACCTTTTAGAAAGCGAACTTTTTGGATATGAAAAGGGTGCATTTACGGGGGCAATGAAAACAAAAAAGGGAATAGTGGAAATGGCATCTATGGGCACACTGTTTATTGACGAGATCGGAGATATTCCAATGAATACACAGGTGAAAATCCTGAGATTTCTTGACGATAGGTCTTTTCAAAGACTTGGAGGTGATGAAATTAAAAAGGTAGATGTAAGAATTATATGTGCATCAAATCAAAATTTAAAGAAACTTGTTAGTGAAAAAACTTTTAGAGAAGACCTGTATTATAGAATTAGTGTATTCCCTTTATATATTCCACCTTTAAGAGATAGAAAAGAAGATATAATTGTTCTTGCTAACTATTTTTTAGAAAAATCTGTAAAAGATATAAAAAAGTCTGTAAAGGGTTTCACTGAAAAGGCAAAAGAGAGATTACTTTCTTACAACTGGCCTGGCAATGCAAGGGAACTAAAAAATATTGTAGAAAGGGCTTTAATATTAACAAATAAAAATGTTTTAGATGCAGATGTTATTGATATAGCATCTATTAAAGAGGAAAGAGGAAAAATTACCCTTCAAAAAGCGCTCCAAAAATTTAAAAAAGAGTATATTTCTGACATTCTCAGTAAAACAGATAATCAAAAGGAGGCGGCAAAAATTCTGGGTATTCAGTCCACATATCTTTCAAGACTTGTCAAAGAATTAGATATAAAAATGAGAAGTGAATAGGTAGATGAGTTTCTTGAGTTTATAGGGTTAGTAGAGTTTATTGAGTTAAAAAAATAGAAAAAACTAATATAGGAGGGATTTCCTAATCCCGATTGCCTCACTAAAAACGGTGATATGGTGATACGGATTAAGGTATAGTTTAATGTTAAATATAAAAGGTTAAAGGTTAAAAATGAAAAAAAATGAGATAGTAATAGCCAGTGCCTGTCTTGTAGGTTTAAATACAAGATATGACGGGAAAAATGA
>WFRC01000022.1 GCA_015486685.1 Caldifarciminota bacterium | reverse complement strand
GCTATAATAGAACTTGTAAAATAGTACCAAAATGAAAAATGCAAAATGCAAAGTGCAAAATGATAAAGAGCGTGAGGCGTAAGGCGTTAAGCGTAAAATGTAAAATGAGAAAGACCGTGAAGCGTAAGGCGTTAAGTGTGAGAAGTAATAAAATAAAGGGTATGCTTCCCATTATTCTGTTGTTTTTACAATTAACGAATAACGATTTACGATTAACGAGATACTTCTGCATTCTGACTTCCGCATTCCGCATTATTCTGAACACGGGTCACGGTCACGCATCACGATTTTTTTTGCTTCCGCATTGTTATCTGGCGGTAAGCGGTTAGCGGTAGGCAGTCAGCATATATATCCAGTATTGGAAAAATGGAAATAACTTCACGATATAACCCATCAAAAATTGAGAGTAAGTGGAATACCATCTGGGAGGAAAATGCTACATTTGTAGCAGATGCCCATTCAAAAAAGAAACCATATACAATTGTAATACCCCCGCCTAATGTAACAGGCATTTTGACGATGGGGCATGTGCTTAATCTTACAATTCAAGATATTTTAATAAGGTATAAGAGGATGGGTGGATATGAGGCATTATGGGTTCCCGGGACAGACCATGCAGGTATTGCTACGCAGGTGAAGATAGAAGAAAAACTCAGGAAAGAAGGAAAAGACAGAAAAAAAATGGGGAGAAGTGCATTCCTGAAAGAGGCATGGCAGTGGAAGGAAAAATTTCACGAGAGGATTACTGCTCAAATGAAAAGATTGGGGCTTTCCGTAGATTGGTCAAAAGAAAGATTTACGCTGGATGAAGGGTATTCCAATGCCGTTTTTCAAGTATTTAAGACATTGCATAAACAGGGACTAATTTATAAAGGTAAATATATTGTAAATTATTGCCCGAGGTGTAAGACTGTTCTTTCCAATGATGAGATAGAACATTATGAAGAAGATTCGTATCTATGGTATATAAAGTATCCACTTGAAGATGGAGGGTTTATAACCGTTGCTACTACAAGACCTGAAACGATGCTTGGGGATACTGGGATTGCAGTCAATCCTGGGGATAAAAGATACAAGGATTATGTTGGAAGAACGGCTATATTACCTTTATTACACAGGAGGATTCCTATAATAAAAGATAGACTTGTAGACCCTGAATTTGGGAGTGGTGCGGTAAAGGTTACCCCTGCGCATGACCCTATTGATTTTGAAATTGGGAAACGACACAATTTAGATGCGGTTATTGTTATAGATGAAGATGGGAAAATTAATCAGAATGGTGGACCATATAAAGGAATGGACAGATTTGAGGCAAGGGAGAAGATTGTTGAAGACCTTCAGAAATTAGATATGTTAGAAAAGAAAGAACCCTATACACATTCTATTGGAAGATGTTATAGATGTGGAAGTGTTATAGAACCTGAGCTGTCTACTCAGTGGTTTGTCAGTATGAAAGATATGGCAAAATCGGCAAAGAAGGTAGTTCAAGAGGGAGAAATTAAGTTTTATCTTCCGCGATGGAAAAAGGTATATAATCATTGGCTTGATGAGGTGAAAGATTGGGTGATATCAAGGCAGTTGTGGTGGGGGCACCAGATGCCTGTATGGTATTGTAAAGAGTGCAATACAGAAGTTGTTTCAAAGGATAAGCCGGAGAAATGTCCGAAGTGTGGGGGTAAAAAATTTCGTCAGGACCCGGATGTGCTTGACACATGGTTTTCTTCCTGGCTCTGGCCCTTTGTAGTGATGGGTTGGGACGAAAAAACAGATATGTTGAAAAAATTCTTTCCGACAGATACGCTTGTAACGGGTTGGGATATTATATTTCTGTGGGTTGCGAGGATGGTAATGGCTTCCTTGAAATTTACAGGTAAAATTCCATTTAAGAATGTTTATTTTACGGGTATGGTCAGGGATGAAAAGAGGAGGAAACTATCAAAATCTCTTGGGAATTCTCCTGACCCTATTGATTTAATTGATGAATATGGTGCAGATAGTGTTAGAATGGGGATGATGCTTATTACTCCGGAGGGCCAGGATGTAATATATTCTAAATCAAGGATAGAAATTGGCAGGAATCTTGCAAATAAAATCTGGAATGCGGGAAGATTTATTCTGTTAAATGTTGTAGAGGGCGATAAACCAAATATTGAGGATATATCCCTTGAAACTGTGGATAGATGGATCATCTCTCAAACTGAATCTACAATTAAAGAGGTAAGCAACGCAATCGACAATTTTAGAATAAATGATGGTGCAAGGTTGCTTTACGATAAATTCTGGCATATATTCTGTGATTGGTATATAGAAATGGTTAAACCAAGGATTTTTGGTGAAGATGAGTATGCGAAAAGGTCTGCAATATCAATAACACTGTGGGTATTTGATAATTTTCTCAAACTCCTTCATCCATTTATGCCTTTTATTACAGAAGAGTTGTGGTCGTATCTTCCCGGGAAGGAAAATTTGCTTACTATTTCCGAATGGCCTGTTCTGGAGAAAAATCTCATAGATAAACAGACAGAAGAAAAGGTTGAATTTCTCAGAGAAGTTATAGACAATATAAGAAATATAAGGGGTGAATATAAAATTGACAAGAAGATGAAGATACCTATCTATATAAAGGGTGATGAGGATAGGAAAAAACTTATTAAGGAAGAATTGGAGTGGGTATCTTTTCTTACAGGTTTGGGTGAAATTCAGAAGGATATTAATCCGAATATTGTGTATGCATCGTCTGTGCTAAAAGATATTGAAATATATGTCCCTCTGGGTGAACTTATAGATATTAAGCAGGAAATTAAAAGGCAGGAGAAAGAACTTCAATCTATTGTTCAACAATCTGACATAGTAAGGAAAAGGTTAAACAACAGGGAGTTTTTAGACAAGGCGCCTTCGGATGTATTAGAGAATGCGAAGGATAAACTTCGCTTTTTTGAAGATAAAATTGAAAAAATTAACCATCACCTGACAGTCCTAAAATCAAAATAACCAATAAATCCAGGGCAATAGTCCCAGGTTCCTTATTTTTTGGATTTTTTTTGCCAAATATATAAAAAAAACTTGAAAATAGATTTTTTTTTTTTATTATCCAATAAAAGAAAAAATAAGGAGGTTATATGTATTATGAAACAAGTGGGAGTAAGGTATTTGTGATTTCATTCTTCACATCATTAATTGTTTCTGGACTTGTCTGTTTTGGTTTTTATTTTTTTACAACGGAGCATCCAATTACAAGAAGCCCCAAGAAGGTTGAAGTGCCAAATCTTAGCAATGTTGACATAGAGACTGCGAAAATGCTTCTGGATGCGAAGGGCTTATCGCTTATCAAAGAGGGAGAGAAAGAAGACCCCACTGTTCCTGAGGGGAAAATTATGTTCCAAAATCCGTTTCCCGGGGCAGTTGTAGAAAAAGGAACATTCGTAAAGGTGATTATTAGTAAAGGACCGCCTGCTCCCCAGGTGGAAAATGTTGTCGTCCCGGATATTATAGGGCTTACATTATCTCAGGCAAAGGTTTTACTTGCAGATAAAGGACTTACTCCGGGAGAAGCAACTTATAAGGTTTCCAATGAGAGTAAGGGTGTGGTACTTTCCACTACACCTGATGCGGGTTCTTCTGTTCCAAAAAACTTCAGGATAGATATAGTTGTGAGTAAAGGACCGCAACTTGTTACTGTCCCACGATTGATAAATAAGGATGTTGAGACTGCGAGAATTTTACTTCAGAGGAGAGGGTTAAGACTTGGAAGTACTCATTATACGACAAGTACTGAATATAATTTTGATGTAATTATTGCTCAGCATCCCCTTTCTGGAAGCAGGGTAAAAAAAGGAACATCTGTATCTGTAACAGTAAATAAAGAAGGATATTAGTGAAGAAATTTTTTACTACATCAGGGTTGATTCTCGGAGCATTTGTCGCAGGTTTTCTTGTCTTTTATTTCTTAATGCCCCAGATTGTCAGGTTTGGGAAGGTCGTGTCTGTGCCAGATTTAAGGAATCTAACATATAGTGATGCTACTTCCCTGCTTGCTTCACTTTCTTTGAAATCTGTTGTTTCAGACACTGTCTTTTCCTCAGATGTAGCTAAAGGAAGGGTAGTTTCACAAAAACCTTCTGCATTGAGTACTGTTAAAATAGGTAGAAAAATTTTTCTCACAGTTAGCAAAGGTCCAAAAAAGATAAAGATTCCACATATTGTGGGATTAAGGCAGGAAGAAGCAAAAGGTGCACTGGATATTGCGAGCATTACTAATAGAGTATTTATCCTGATACCTTCTGATAATGTTAAGGAAGGCTGTGTTATAAGTTCTTCGCCTGCAGAGGGGGATGATATAGTTGAAGGTGCGAGGTTAAAGGTGTTTGTTAGTAAAGGAAAAACAAATGTATTTTTGATGCCTAACCTTATTGGGTTGTCTTTTAATGAAGCAAAAGACATCATAAGCAAATATGAACTTATAATTGGCAATATTAGATATGTGGCAGGTTCAGACAGTATGGTTTTGCTTCAATCTCCAATGGCTGGTGTAGAAGTGTCTTATGGTGATACAATAATTTTAGTGGTTGGGAGAAAAGCAGGAAAAGAATAGGAGGAGAAATGGAAGATAAGGAGAAGAACTTTGGGTATGAAAAAGAATTGATGCCTGGTGATATAATTTTTAAGGAGGGGGAACCTGGAAACGAGATGTATTTGATAAAATCGGGTTCAGTGAAAATTACAAAAAGGATAGGGGGAAGAGAGAAAGTGCTTGCCGTCTTAAAAGAAGGTGATTTTTTTGGAGAGATGTCTGTGCTTGATGGCAGTTTCCGCTCGGCATCAGCAGCAACAGAAGAGAAAACGAAACTTATTATTGTAGATAGAGATGCTTTTTTGACTCGGGCAAGAGAAAACCCATTTATTCAATATGTGATTGAGACTTTGATAAAGAGACTCAGAAAAACCGATGATATGTTAAAATTTCTTTTTATTAAGAATGAAGAAAGGCGATTGACTACCTATATACTGAATAAAGCAAAGACCCAGGGCCTGGATAAAGATGGTGAAATTGATACGGGAATAAACTTCAATCCAGAGGAAATAGGCAATGCCATTGGGCTTGATACAAGAAAGGTAAACGAGATTATAGCGAGGCTTGTGCGTACAAGCCTTATAAACATCAGTGAGAATAAAGTTTTCGTAAAAAGGCTTGACCTATTAGAACAATATCTTGATTATATCCAGTTAAAGGAGAAATTTGAGAGGTGAGGGTAAAACTAATTTCGTATACACCTGACCCTTTGAAAACGATTTATGTGGCAGCAAAATCTTGTTATTCTTCTGTCCCTCCTGATAAAATAGAAACAAATGATGAAGCGAAAATGGAGAAACTCATTCGGGAAATTATCAAGATGGGGCATCTATCAATACTTGAGCATATTTCTTTTACATTTGCAATATCAGGGGTTTCAAGGGTGCTGACACATCAACTTGTAAGGCATAGACTTGCAAGTTATTCACAGCAGAGTCAGAGATATGTCAAAATGAAACCCGATGTGGTGATACCTCCTACTATAAAAAGAGGTGATGAAACAAAAGGGATGTTTGAGAACGAGATTGAGAGGATATATGAGATATACCAGGGGCTAATGGATAAAGGGATACCAAAAGAAGACGCAAGATATATTTTGCCAAATGCGGCGAAGACCAATATTGTAATGACGATGAACTATAGAGAAATTCTACACACATCATCATTAAGACTGTGTCCAAGGGCTCAATGGGAAATACGCCAACTTTTTGCATATATAAAATGGGAAATAAAGAAAGTGTCTAAATTCCTTGCCTCATTTATTGTGCCAAGATGTATTACATTAGGATATTGTCCAGAAAAAGAAACTTGCGGACTTATGCCAAAAAAGGAGGAGAGATGATTGTTTTAACCCCGGAATCTATTAGAAAACTTGACAACATTGCTATACATAATCTGGGTATTCCAGGTATTGTGCTTATGGAAAATGCTGCAACGGGTGCCGTAAAAGAGATTTATGATTTTCTGGATTCAGGACGCGTAGAAAGTGCGGTTATAGTTGCAGGAAAGGGGAATAATGGGGGCGATGGTTTTACTATTGCCCGAAAATTGCATAATAAAGGTAGTTATATAGATGTAATTCTTCTTTATCCTGAGAAGGAGATAAAAGGAGATGCAAAGACAAATTTAGATGTTTTAAAAAATATGAAGGTAAATATACATAGTATCAATGAACTTACAAATGATGAAGTTAAGGCACTTATAGAAGAAAAGGAAATAGTAATTGACGCAATATTTGGAACAGGTTTTAAGGGACAAATTAAGGGGAGTGTCGCAAAGGTAGTAGGGACAATGAATGAGTATGCGAACCTGATTGTTTCCGTAGATGTCCCATCAGGGGTAAATGCTGCAACGGGTGAAGTGGAAGGTGATGCCATTTCTGCCGATTTGACCGTAACAATGGGATTTGCGAAATCGGGATTTTTCTTCTATCCGGGTAGAGGATATATAGGAGACTTAAAGGTAATTGATATTGGTATACCCCTTGATATACTTCCGGATGAAGATGTTGCATTTTTTACAATGGATAGGGATATTGTAAGGAGTATAATACCGAGGCGTATTCCAGATAGTCACAAGGGCACCTATGGTAAGGTTTTAATCATTGCAGGTTCACGGGGATATACAGGTGCAGCAACGCTTAGTTCGTTATCAACATTAATAGCAGGCTGTGGGCTTTCATATCTTGCCTGCCCTTCATCGTTAAATCCCATACTTGAAGAGAAACTCACAGAGGTTATTACTGTCCCTGTGGAAGATAAAGGGGAAGGTAGATTTATATCTGAGGGTGTTTCTGATATAATGCGGGTAATTCCCGATATGGATGTGATTGCAATAGGTCCGGGTATTTCAAGAAGTAAGGATACGGAAAAATTTGAAATGGAACTTCTGGGTAAAATTCCCGATAATAAACCTATTGTCATAGATGCAGATGGCGTAAATAATTTAGAGGGGCATCTGGATATTTTGAAAAAATTAAAGAATAGGGTTATACTTACACCGCATCTTGGTGAATTTTCAAGGATTACAGGAATTTCTATTGATGAGATAAAAAAGAATACATTGGAGATAGTTAAAGATTTTGTAAATAAATATAATGTAACAATTGTGTTGAAGAGTGCTACCACAGTAATTGGTTCGAAAAATGGGGTGATTGTAAATATAACGGGGACAAGCGGTCTGGCATCAGGGGGAACAGGCGATGTATTGACAGGCTTGATTGCGGGATTTCTTGCCCAGAATAGAGATTTTGACGATGTCAGTGTTGCAGGTCTTTCTGCGTATTTACATGGCAGGGCAGGAGAGATATGTGCAAAAGAAAAAACGGCATATTCTATGATTGCAGGTGATTTATTAAACTGTATACCGGAGGCAATAAAGGAGTTGTGGGATGAGCCTGAATGATGCATTAAAGATAAAAGATTGGATGGTGAAAATCAGGAGGCATATTCACCAGTATCCTGAGCTGGGTTATCAGGAATACGAAACATCTGATTTCATAAAAAAGAAATTGGGAGAATTAAAGATACCATTCAGGGAAGCGGCGAAAACGGGTATAATAGCAGATATTAAAAGAGATGGAACAAAGAGAATTGCTCTGCGTGCAGATATTGATGCTTTGCCCATTCAGGAAGGGAATGATATTCCTTATAAATCTAAAAATTTCGGCAAAATGCATGCCTGTGGGCATGATGCCCATACAACTATGCTTCTTGGTGCAGCAAAAATTCTGAAAGGCATAAAAAGGGGACCTAATATAAGGCTTTTATTCCAGCCGTCGGAAGAAAAATTGCCAGGAGGAGCGCTGTCAATGATTAAAGATGGTGCATTGAAAGGGGTTGATGAGATATATGCTATACATGTAGACCCCGATATTCCCATAGGCACAATAAAGACCAGGGCAGGCATTATGATGGCTTCTGCTGATGAAATGGATATAAAAATTATTGGAAAAGGCGGGCATGCATCATCGCCAAATAAGGCAGTTGACCCTATATACATTTCATCCCTGTTCGTCAATGCTGTGCAATCCATAATTTCACGATTGAGTTCACCTTTGTCTCCTGTTGTGATTACAATCAGTGCAATAAATGGTGGGAATATATACAATGTAATCCCTGAAAATGTAGATATGAAAGGCACAGTAAGAACACTTAGCGATAACACCCATAAAATGGTTATCAGGATGATAAAAAGGCTCTTGAAACACATTACAGGGATGTATAATGCAAAATACGAGTTGGATTACAGAATTGGTTATCCCATTTTGATAAATAGCAATGGTGGTGTAGAGAAATTTAAGGATGTCTGTAAAGGATTTTTAAGATTCAAGATAATGAAGAATCCAATAATGGGAGGAGAGGATTTTGCCTGGTATTTAAGAGAGCGTAAAGGTGCATTTGCATTCATAGGGGTGAGGAATGAAAAAAAGGGTATTATTTATCCACTGCACCATCCGAAATTTAACATTGATGAAGATGTTTTGCCCTATGGTGCTGCTTTGCTTGCGAAACTTGCTTCAAAGTAGAATAAGAGAGACAGCCGTAAGCCGATAGCAAAAGATTAGTGAATGAGTAGATGAGTGAATGGGTGGATGAGTAAAAAATTAACAAACGTGTTCGTGGTGGTGATTCGTGAAAAACGGAAGAGACAGCCGATGGCGAAAAATTGAGGTATAGTGGATGGGGTATAGGGTATGGAGAAAAGAGAAAGACAAAAAATGCAAAATTACAAAGGGAATATTTCTATTAAGCGGAAAGCGGTTAGCGGTAAGCGTGTTTACTTCTCAGTTCCTCCTTCTTACTTCTCAGTTTATCTGGGAGTATGGAGTGCATTCTCCGTGTGAATGCGTCGTTGTCTGTTGCTTTTACGCTTAACGCTTTACGCCTAACGCTTCACGATTTTTTACTTCCTGCTTCTCAGTTTATCTGGGAGTATGGAGTGCATTCTCCGTGTGAATGCGTCGTTGTCATTGCGAGCCTGCCAGAGGCAGGCGTGGAAGTCGGAGACGTGAATGAGCGGTAGCGAATGAACAATCTCACAGGATGGGTGGTTCTACTCCGTTGTCATTCTGCTCCATTGTCGAAGAATCTCATC
>WFRC01000021.1 GCA_015486685.1 Caldifarciminota bacterium | reverse complement strand
ATCTTTAAGCAACCTCACGGTATAAATCAAAATGTCATCGAAATCCATTGAATTATTCTTTTTTAAGTATTCCTGATATGACTGCCACACATTTAAGATTTTCTCATCAATAAATGGCAGAGATTTATCCCATGGTAGAAAACCTTGAGATTTGAGTTTTTGAATCTCGTTTAAGCCATATTTATAATCCACGCCTAATTTATTACTCACCTCTTTCATTACTTTTGACTGCTGTAATGGAATAATTATCTTGAAATCCTCAGATAGCCCCAGATAACCAATATCTTTTCTCAAAATTCTCATTGAAAGCGTGTGAATATTTCCCAACCATAAATCCCTTACTCCCTCTCCTATCTCCTTTTTTAGACGGGTCTCCATATCGCGCCAGTTTTTAATGGTAAATGTGCTTAAAAAAATATCACCGGGTGGAATTCCATCCTGAATGAGTTTCAGGCATTTTACAAGCAGGGTATATGTTTTACCTGTCCCGGGACCCCCTATCAGGAGAAGATTTTCAGGATAATTTACTGCCTCTTCCTGCTCAGAAGTAAGTGTATGAGAAAACCCCATAATTTTTTCCTTTCGCAGACCCGCGATGGGAGAAACAGCACTTTCTTTGTCAGAAATGTTTATAGCGTTAATGAAATCTTCTATTGTGGAGAAACGCTTGTTTATATCAGAGGATAAAGCCCGCTTTATTGCTCTTTCCAGAGATAGAGGTATATCAGGAATGATATTCTTTAAGAAAGGGATATTTCCTGAAAATATATTTTTCCTTACGGTATCCAATTTATCGCTGTTAAATGGATTTATGCCCGTAAGCATCTCGTAAAGTATAAGTGCGGACGACCATTGGTCAGACCTCTCATCTAATTTGCCTTTCCATACCTCTTTCGGCATATAAGGTGGCGTTCCTGCTATTGAAACAGTCATATCTCCCTCCCCTATTTTTGCAATCCCAAAATCCACAACTTTTACCCTGTTTCCTTTATCAATCATGATATTTTCAGGCTTCAAATCCCTGTGTATGACACCCCTCTTGTGGGCATAAGAGAGTGCATCAAGCATCTGTTTTTCTATTATCAAAGCGTCCTGAATATCCATAGGAGCAGATTTTTCAATAATATTTCTTAATGTTTCACCTTGAATATATTCTGTAATGATAATGATTCTTCCGTCCGCAATATCTGCTGTATAAAATCTCACAATATTTGGGTGGTCTAATGAGGAAATGATTCTGGCTTCCTGAATATATGCATTTACATTTCCCATCCCTCTGCCTACTTTCATCGCAAATTTTTTCTTTATAAGTGTATCGCGTACAAGATAGACATCACCAAATCTTCCACCACCAAGCCATTCAAGAATTTTATATCTTTTTAATGATTTTGATAGCATAAAATATAATACAAAAATAAAAGGAATTTTCAAGAAATTTATTGAGAGAAATGGATAGATGAGTGGATAAGTTAAAAGAGATATTCGAATGCAAAATGCAGATTGCAAAGTGCAAAATGGTAACAACGCCGAAAGCCGTTGGACAATGTTGTAAACCTCTTAACCTTTACCTTAAGATTATGCATTTTTTTATCTTTTTCAAACATTTTCTGCAAATTTTTAAATAAAAACACTTGACAATCTGTGAGTTTAGTTGTATAATTTTGCAGAATGAGAATTGGACAAATGCTCTTGAGAGCAGGAGTAATTACAGAAAAACAATTAAATGAATCCCTTCATCGGCAGAGAGAGATGGGGGGACGGATTGGAACTCATTTTCAGGAATTGGGCTATGTAGACGAAAATACATTACTTGAATATCTTTCAAAGCAGTTAAATGTGCCTTTAATAAAACTATCTGATATAGAAATTACAGACGATATGCTTAACACAATCCCCCCTGAACTTGCCCAGAAATATGAGGTAATTCCTTTTGAAAGGCACGGTAAGACATTAAAGGTAGCCACAGTAAATCCCCTTGATGTATTTGCTCTGGACGATATAAGATTTAAGACAGGATATGAGGTTGAGCCTTATGTGGCAACAGAAAAATCAGTAAAAAAGATACTTGAAGACCATTATAAAACAAAGGCACTTGAAGATGAGGTAATGGATGAGATGGAATCAGAAGAAGCCCTTGAAATTCTTGGGCAGGAAGAGGAAGAAGAGGCAGGAGATTTACTCCTTGCCCAGATTGAATCAGGACCTGTCGTTAAATATGTGAATTATCTCTTAAAGTCTTCTGTAAAACAGGGTGCAAGTGATATACATATTGAACCTTATGAAAAGAGTGTTCGGGTTAGAGCAAGGGTTGATGGACTTTTAACAGAGATACAGGCACCACCTGTAAAATTCTTTAAGGCTGTTGTCTCCCGTATTAAGGTAATGGGAAAGATGAAAATACAGGAAAAAAGGCTACCTCAGGATGGAAGGTTTGAAGCCCAGATTGATGGGAAAAAAGTAGATTTTCGTGTATCCACAATCCCAACCCTCTTTGGCGAAAAGATAGCACTCAGAGTACTGGATAGGTCATCCATTGAATTTAACCTGAGAAAATTAGGGATTGAGAAAGAACCATTAGAACAGATATTTAAGGCAATAAAAAATCCGTTTGGGATTATACTCGTAACAGGACCTACGGGCAGTGGAAAAACCACAACCCTCTATTCAATCTTAAATGAAATAAATGAGATAGGTATAAATATCACAACCGCTGAGGACCCTGTGGAATTCACGATAATGGGGGTGAATCAACTACAGGTAAATGAATCCGTGGGTAATACATTCGCAAATGCCTTAAGGGCATATCTTCGTCAGGACCCGGATGTCATAATGGTAGGAGAAATCAGAGACAGAGAAACGACGGAAATTGCAATAAGGGCTGCATTGACAGGTCACCTTGTGCTCTCAACTGTACATACAAATACAGCCGCTGCTACTGTAACAAGATTGATAAATATGGGTGTTGAACCATTTCTGATTGCATCCACACTGATACTTGTTATATCTCAAAGATTGATAAGGAAGGTGTGTGAAAATTGCAAAATACCCCACAAAGTACCAGATGAAGAGGCGATGGCCCTTGGCTTTACCCTTGAAGAACTCTCTGGCAAAACAATTTATAAAGGGGCAGGTTGCGATAAATGCAGAAAAACAGGGTATAAAGGTAGGGCAGGTATATTTGAGGTAATGCAGATTACACCTAAAATCCGAAGTTTAATTCTGGATAGGGCAACAGATGACGAAATTGAGAAAGCGGCAGCAGAAGAAGGAATGATAACCCTGAGGGAGGCAGCTAAAATGAAACTATACAAAGGCATAACAGATATTTATGAAGTATCAAGAGAAACTTCATTGAGGTAAAGATGGCAGCAAAATTGGGTGACCTATTATTAAAAGCAGGACTCATTACTCAGGAACAGTTAAGTAATACACTTGCAAAGCAGAAAGAAACTTCTAAAAAATTGGGCAGTCTTCTTGTAGAATTGGGATATCTAAATGAACATCAACTGGCACGTTTTTTGAGTAAACAATTTCGTGTGCCTTCCATTGATTTAAGACCCGAAGATGTGGATGAATCTGTCTTAAAGATTATTGCCCCGGATGTTGCCCAGAGATATCAAATATTTCCTGTAAAAAGAAGGGGAAGAAATCTCATTCTGGCAATGGTAAATCCCGCTGATATATTTGCCATAGATGATGTGAAATTTACAACAGGATTCGAGATTGAACCCGTAGTGGTTGCCCAATCTACTATGGATAAATTGCTTGAAAGATTTTATAAGGTATCCAAAGCAGTTCAAACGGGTAAGGAAACCAAAATGGAAGAAGCACCTGTATTTTCAGATGAAGAATTTGGAGATATGGATGTTATGGTAGAAGAGGAGGAGGAAGAGGAAGAAGATATGATGGGGGCATCTTCTGCCCCTGTTGTAAAACTTGTAAATTATCTTCTCACATCTGCCGTAAGAAAAGGGGCAAGTGATATCCATATTGAACCCTATGATAAAATTCTCAGGGTAAGATTCAGGATTGACGGCGTACTTCAACAGGTTGCTGAACCGACTTATAGCCTCAAAAATGCTGTTGTGGCAAGGATTAAATTGATGACAGGCACAATGGATATTTCAGAAAGAAGAAAACCTCAGGACGGTAGGATTAGAATTAAGGTAGATAAAAAACCTATTGACCTCCGTGTTAGTATTATTCCTACCGTATTTGGTGAAAAGGTTGTAATGAGAATTCTGGATAAAAGCTCTCTTATGCTTGATATGACCAAAATGGGTTTTGAGCCCGATAACTTGAAAAAATTTACAGATGCCATTTCTAAGCCTTATGGACTTGTCCTTGTGACAGGACCGACAGGCAGTGGCAAATCCACAACACTCTATTCTGCCATTGCAAAACTGAATAAAACAGAGGTTCAGGTTGTAACGGTTGAAGACCCTGTGGAATATAATCTAAAAGGTATTAATCAGGTTCAGGTAAACGAACCTATTGGTTTTGATTTTTCTATGGCTTTAAGGTCATTTTTGAGACAGTCTCCAAATGTAATTCTGGTTGGAGAAATTAGAGATTCGGAAACGGCTGCCACTGCAATAAGGGCGGCATTGACAGGTCACCTTGTGCTTTCAACCATTCATACGAATGATGCCCCAAGCACTGTCAACAGGCTTATTGATATGGGCGTTGAACCGTTTCTTGTATCATCCTCCTTGAATCTTATACAGGCACAAAGACTGATAAGGAGAGTATGTAAGGATT
>WFRC01000020.1 GCA_015486685.1 Caldifarciminota bacterium | reverse complement strand
TTTACGCCTCACGCTTTACGGTCTTTTTTACTTCTTACTTCACACTTATCCGTGTCATTGCGAGTGCCTCTTCTCTGAATTTTGTCCTGCGAAGCAATCTCATCTAATAGGCAAATATCCTTTTGCCATCGGCCACCGGCTGTTTTTATCATATTTCCCTCGGGTCTGTTATTTCACCTTTAATGGCACTTGCTGCCGCTGTTGCAGGTGAAGAAAGATAAATAAATCCATTGGGATTACCCATTCTTCCCTTAAAATTCCTGTTCTGGGTGGACAAAACCCTTTCTCCATCTCCTAAAACGCCTTCGTGCACACCGACACAGGGACCGCAACCTGGTGCCAATATACTTGCACCTGCCTCTGCAAGAGTTTGTAATGTACCATCTGCCATTGCTTTAAGATATACTTCCCTTGATGCAGGAACAACTATCAGTCTTAATCCCTGTGCAACCTCTTTCCCTTTTAGTATATTAGCAGCAATATGCAGGTCTTCCAATCTGCCATTTGTGCAGGTGCCTATATACACCTGATTAATTTTTATACCTTTTGCCTCAGAAATCTTTTTTGTATTATCAACGGTGTGGGGAAAAGATACCATAGGCTCAATTTCAGATACATCAATCTCAAACACCTTTTCATAAACAGCATCAGGGTCTGCTTTAATTTCTCTATATTGATTTCCCCTGCCCCTTGACTCAAGATATTCTTTTGTTATTCCATCGGTAGGGATAATTCCTGTTTTTCCGCCTGCTTCAATAGCCATATTTGTTATGGTAAATCTTGCTTCCTGAGAGAGATTGTCTATGACTTCCCCTTCAAATTCCATTGCTTTATATGTTGCGCCATCTGCACCAATTTTGCCTATGATATATAAAATGATGTCTTTACTATAAACTCCTTCTGGAAGTTTACCTTTTAAGATAAATTTAAATGTTTCGGGTATTCGGAACCATGTCTTTCCTAATGCAAAACCCATTGCCAGGTCTGTGGAACCCATCCCTGTTGCGAATGCACCCAATGCCCCTGATGTGCAGGTGTGAGAATCAGCTCCAATAACCAGATTACCGGGGTTTACATATTTTTCAACAAGAATTTGATGGCATACACCCTGTCCAACCTCTGATAGTTGTGCCCCCGTTTTTTTGGCAAACTCCCTTAGCATCATATGTGCATTTGAAAGTTCCTTTCTCGGGCTAGGTGCTGCATGGTCAATGAAGAGTATTGTTTTGGCAGGATTTTTTACCTTTACCATATCCATTTTTTCAAGTTCCTGAACGGTTAAAGGTCCTGTGCCATCCTGAACCATTGTGACATCTACCGGTGCAATGGTAAGCTCTCCCGGCTTTACATCTCTACCCGTATGTTCGGAAAAGATTTTCTCTGTGATGGTTTTTCCCATTCTACCTCCTGTTTTCAAAAATAGATTTATACCATAATAATACAAACTTGTGAAAAAAATGTCAAGTTTTTTCTTGCATTTTTTATCTTTAAAGTTATATATAAATGGGTTTAAAACGAAAAAGAGCGTGAGGCATTAAGAGTTAGAAGAGAAAGAGAAATTGCTTCGCAAAACTAAATCCAGAATAGAGGCACTCGCAATGACACGGATAAGTGGAAAGTGAGAACTAAGAAGTGAGAAGTAATATATAAATGCAAAATGAAAAGTGCAAAATGTAAAATGATAAAACCCGTGAAGCGTAAGGCGTAAATCGTGAGAGGAAATGAAATAAAAGGTATACTTTCTTCTGCTGTTTTTACAATTAACGCCTCACGATTTACGCTTAACGATTTTTTACTTCCCACTTCTCACTTCCTACTTCTAACTTATTAAAAAAGGAGGAATAATGTCAAAACTTAAAGAGAAGTTGACTCAAAAAATACCTCAAATCCGTAATGAGATTAAGGGATTGATAAAAGAATACGGTGATAAGGTGATTTCCAATGTTACAGTAAAACAGGCTTACGGAGGGATGCGCGGAGTGAAGGCTCTGGTTTGTGATACATCTGTTGTCCCCTCTGATAAAGGACTTATTGTAAGAGGTATACCTATTGGTAAACTAGAAGAGAAACTGCCAGAAGAAATTCTGTATCTCCTTATCACAGGAGAACTGCCTTCAACAGAAGAACTGGAAGATCTGAAAAATGAATTAAGAGCACGCTCAAATGTTCCAGATTATGTCTGGGATGTTCTGTCTGCAATGCCAAAGGATTCACATCCAATGGCTATGTTTAGTCTAGCGATACTCTCAATGGAAAAAGAGTCCATTTTTAGAAAAAGGTACACAGAAGGTATGAGGAAGGAAGAATATTGGGAGCCAACACTTGAAGATGCATTAAATATACTTGCAAAGTTACCCGGGATTGCAGCAGGTATTTATAGGATGAGATTTAACAAAGGTCCCAGGATAGAGCCCGACCCTGATTTAGATTGGGCTGCAAATTATGCCCATATGTTAGGTGTCTCTGATGATAAGGAAGATTTTGCAAATCTGATGAGATTATATATGGTGCTCCATTGTGACCATGAAGGTGGAAATGTTAGTGCACATACCAGCCATTGCGTAGGTTCTGCATTATCTGACGCATACTATGCAATTTCGGCTGGATTAAATGGTCTCGCAGGTCCTCTTCACGGTTTAGCAAATCAGGAATGCTTAAAATGGGTAATTATGGTTAGAGATAAGTTTGGCGGTATACCTACAGATGAGCAGTTGAAAGCCTTTGCATGGGAAACGCTAAATGCAGGAGAAGTGATACCTGGATATGGGCATGCCGTATTGAGGGTAACAGACCCAAGATATGAGGCATTTCTTAAATTTGGAGAAAAGACCTGCCCCGACGATGAACTTTATAAAATCGTTGCAAGGGTATATAAAGTAATACCGGGAGTATTAAGAGAATTGGGGAAGGTGAAAGACCCCTGGCCCAATGTAGATGCCGCATCTGGTTCACTTCTTTACCATTTTGGTATTACAGAATTTCAGTATTATACAGTCCTATTTGGTGTTTCAAGGTCAATGGGTATGTCCGCGCAATTGATAATGAGCAGGGCTAT
>WFRC01000019.1 GCA_015486685.1 Caldifarciminota bacterium | reverse complement strand
TCTCCCTCCCTTGATGGGAGGGATTAAGGGAGGGTGTGTTATGCTCTTGAGTTTTTTAATTTTTATGACTGACCCCGCTGAAAAGTGGGTAAAGGATTACATAATCCTGCCATGCTGAATTTGTTTCAGCATCTCTGTCCTTCACTTTTTCGCAAAAGTGGAGACCAATTTTTAAGGATTTACAACGATTTCAGCTCACCGGTTTTTCGCAAAAGTGGTGGATTAAAAAAAGCAAAAAAGCAAAGGTCGGGGTGGGAAGTTAGTTTTTAAGTTCCAATATGTTTACTGTTACAGGATAACCTATGCCTACGCCAGTGAATATGCATTGTCCACAGGGATACTCAGGAAGTTCTTTTAATAAAGATTCACTTACTGCTTCAACAGACCTCTCTATAGCATCAATATCATTATTGTTTATCAAACGGAATATCGCACTTGTATTACATTGTGCTAAAACATCCTTTCTGGTATATGCAGGCCTTTGTGTTATAACAATAAGCCCTATATTGAATTTTCTCCCTTCGGAAGCAATTTTCATTAGTGCTTTACTACTACTATCTTTAGATTCTTTTTCTGGTGCAAAGTTTTGTGCCTCCTCCACTACAATTAATGCCTCAAAATCTTTCTCCTTTCCTCTGTCAAGCACCATATTCAGGAATGTTCCAAGATGTTTTCTTGTCTCTTCCATTCCCAAATCATCTGTATTTACAACATATATCATTTTGCTTGATTTTAATATATTACCAATGAAATCCTTCTCTTCCTTAAACCCTATTTTTTTCTCTTTAATAAGTCTTTCTATTGTATTATACGATTCTTTTGGAAATGCAGGTGAAAAATCTTCCCCATTCGCCAATATTTTAAGAATATTTTCTATTAAATTATCTTTATATTTTTCATAGTCTTTGGGATAATTTTCCTTGAAGTCCGCCACACTTTTTTCCAGAAAATCTTTTAACTCTGCTTTACTTCCTATATCTTTTGAGAAAAATAATTTATTTGCTATTGTTGTATCTATCATCGCTTCATTTACATCCTTATTTTTACCTTCATTCTCTTTGCCTGGTGCTTCTTCTAATTTTTCTTTTGCAATTCTTCGTATAATTTCCGTCAATTCCTTATCCCTAATCCTATCAGTAGTGAATTGTTTAATATAGTCAAGAAATGCCTTTTCCTTGTCCTTCTTTGATTCTGTTTCTTTGTATGCATCTTTAAGTATTTTAATCTCATCACTCTTAAGTGGCAATCCATAGTCTTTCCATTTAGAATAATCTGTATTTTCATCAATAATCTCTCCATTCATCTTTTTCACTACATCATCCTTAAGATTTATCTCTTTAATTACTTCCCTTATATCTTTCGACCATTCTTTATTATTTTTAACATATTCGTTATGTGTATCTATAATTATTATACGGCATTTTTTATGGCTTTTATTCTGTTCTTTCCAGTTATAAAAACCCTCAATAAATCTTTTTGTGAAATAGGATTTTCCACTTCCGGTAGCCCCAAATATAGATAGGTGCTTACTCAAAATTTCCTCGTAGTTCATAGATATTTTAACCTCAGGATCGGATACCAACTTTGCTATATATTTTTCCTGAGCAGGGAAGATGCCTCTCAAAACATCTTCCTTAGCTTTGGTAATATATGCACCAGCAGGTATTGGAATGCGATTAAAGGCTAAAGTTTGAATCTGTCCTTTATCATTTCTTACTATCTCTTTAAGTATCTTGATATGCCCATATCTCAGATGGCTGTATCCTAAACTATGCACAGTTAAATCCAATTTTATATTTCTTACAACAGGCTTTTTTTCTGTTAAGGCGGAAATTATATCCTTAAATCTTTCGTCCTGAGCAATCTCACTATCAATTCTATCAAAAAATATGGTATTATATGCTATAGGTTCCGTGACCTGTCCTAACCAGTTATGTAATTTCCCATTATAATCTTCAGCCTGTATCTCTACAAATTTTCCTGACTCTATTTCCTTAAATGCAATATAATCTACTACCCTATTATTACCATTATTTATAGTTACACCCAGTGTGCTAAAATTCTCATCTAAAGAGTAAGCATTATCCCATATTTCTAAAAATTCCTTTTCAAGTTCTTTTATCTTATTTTTATCCTTAATGATAACGCCTATTTCCTCATTTCTCCCCTCATTTTCTTTATCCCCGTATCCCCCTTTGGTAAGATTAAAGGAACCTACCGTAGCAAATGTGCCATCAATTATATTTACCTTTGCATGGAGGTGCCGTGTAAATTTTATCTCTGCGTGCAATTGCTCAGATATATCCAGGATTGTATTTATATCGCTAAAATTCAAATCACTCGTTTCACCCAATCGCAAAAGTATTTTAATATCGGGAGGAATCTTTTTATGCTTTTTAAACCATTCATCATCAAAAAGTTTTTCCAGTATATTACTAATCCATGCAGAACAAATATAAATCTGTTTCTTCGCGCCATCCAATGCCTTTTTTAATTCGGGAAAATTATTTTTATTATTTACGAATTTCATAATACCTCCTTAATAAGTAAGTTAGAAATAGGAACGCTAACCGTCCCTGCTGTTTCATCTAAATAAGATAACTCTGAATTGAGCGATTTTTCATTCATAATTGATAATAAAAATATTTTTCATTTTTGTCAAGCCGAAAAACGCATTTTGCCTAATTTTATGTTGCTAACAGTGTTTAAG
>WFRC01000018.1 GCA_015486685.1 Caldifarciminota bacterium | reverse complement strand
TCCATGAATTCAGTATAGTTGCATTATCCTTATCATAACAGTAAACAGAATCGTAGTCTTGCTCTGTCCTGATTGAGTCGTAATAAAAACTTAATTCTCCAAGCCAATCATTGGGAGGTCCATACATATCCACTGATTCATCTGTATTATCGTCATAAGGATGTGTAGAATTCTCATAAGAGCAGGTACCTACTGTTACAATATAATCAACATCAAACCCATAGTGGGTAACGGATGCATCAGATTTTATCTCCACTGTAAATGTAGGACCTGCGCCCCAGTCTGACCAGGTCGGTCCATAGGCACCTGAATATGTATTAAGTAAGGTGCCATTATTATCATAAACAAAGACTGTATCATAGCCACTTTCTACATCAATAGTATCAAAATGGACACACATATAGATATTTTCTGGGGGTCCATAAACATAATATGATTGGTCTGTGCTGTTAAAATAGGGATGAGGGGAAGATATATATGCATTGACTATTGTGCCTTTCTGCGGGTTTTTCCGCGAAATTGATGGATGAGGTGGCAAAATCGTATTTTTTTCTATAAAAGAGGCGGCACGGGAAGTTTCTTTAATGCCTTCTCTCTTTTCTTTTCTGGGAATAACACCTTTCTTATTAAACACCATAGGTGTTGCTCTCACTCCTTCTATCTTAATTGGCATATTATTCAATCTACTCTGTGTTTCAACTCTCTTGACATTTGTGGGGAAAAGCGGTACTCCCGAAATTGGTGTTCTTCTAATAATAAGTTCCTGGGCATTCAGGCTTGTAAAGAAAAGTATTGAAAAATAGAAAAGGCTTTTCATCTTTACCTCCTCCTTATAGGTGGTGCATAAACACTTATCATTTCAGGATTTAATACCAATTCTTTTACCTCTTTGCTGAATATTCTGTATTGGGTTTCCGTCAAAGTCTTTGCGTTTAGTTTATTCTCTCTAAATGAAATGGTAAGGTCAAAGGAATAGGTCAGAATAGTGCCTTCAACAGGTATATATTGAACAGGGTAAACTGATATCTGGGCAATCCTGAATCCTGATAAATTACCTGTATGAAGAATCTTTGCAAGATTGCCCGGAAATTTTTCCTTCTTGTTATATATTCCTGGGTCTGGTGGTGTAAATTCAGCCGTTATTCCACTCATTAGAGGAATGGGTTTCTGGGCAGGAAAAACAGAAGATGAAACATTTGTGATACTGGAATCTATATTTTCTATCTTAATCTTCTCTATTTCTGCTGTTGCGGGTATAATAAATTTAAGTACTTTATAGGGTAACGAAGGAAAACCGGGATGTGAAATACGGGTATAGGATTTACATTTGAGCATCGTATAACCTTTTACAGATGCATAGGCAACTTCAGGAGCAGAGATATGATATTTTATCTCTCCTCCGTACATAACAGTACCTAATAATAACGAAAACAGCAAATATCTCATAATACCTCCTTGTTATTTTATTATAAAAATTTTTCTTACATTTGTCAAGAATTTTTTTTACTTTTTTCTATTTTTTTACACCTTTTTGCAATTTTTTATACCTTTTAGGGGAAAAGCAATATTTTTAAAATAACACCTTGAGAAAATCCAAAATAATGCGGAAATATCTCGTAAGGCGTAAATCGTTATTCGAATATAGCTTCCAGCTGACAGTATTGTCATTGCGAGCCTGCCAGAAGCAGCCGTGGCAATCTCATTCTTATCTCTTTACATTTAACTACGCATTCATACGGTGAATGCATTCCAAAATAATGCGGAATGCGGAAGTGAGAATGCGGATTTAACAGAACTCCCAGATAAACTGGGAAGTAAGAAGTAAGAAGTAAAAAAGAACGTGAAACGTGACCGTGTCTCGTGTTCACTTTTTTTGTCTCTTTTGTTTATTTCGTTTTTCACGAATCACCATCACGAACACGTTTGTTGCTTCTCTACTCATTCACTTCCCACTTATCCGTGTCATTGCGAGCCTGCCAAAGGCAGGCGTGGCAATCTCGGTGTTTCATTTATTTTTCATTTTGCACTTTGCGATCTTCATTTTGCATTTAAATCTCCCTCCCTTGATGGGAGGGATTAAGGGAGGGTGTCTTATGTTTCTTGAATTTTTTAATTTTTATGACTGACCCCGACAAAAAGTGGGTAAAGATTTACACAATATTGTCGTGCTGACCCTTTTATTTTGTCATTCTGAACACTTCGTGAAATTTATCCTGAGGGAAGTGAAGGACTCAGTGTAAACTCCGTGAAGAATCTCATCTGTTTTTCGGTTTTTAGAAAAAGCGGTGGATGGAAAATCAGGCAGACGCACAGTTTATCCAAAAAACGAACTATACTGCAGTTTTTGTTCCTTTAAGTTCGTATAATATTCCGGTTGGTTCAGAAACATTTTTTGATGCATCAATTAGTTCAATGGAAACAATCTTCCCTTCTGCATCATAATCAATTATTAGCCCTTCTTTTAATTCATCACTTTCCTTAATTGCTGTATCTTTTAGGATTAAGTTTAATGTATCTGTTTCCTGGTCATATATGACTTTCATATATTTACCTCCTCTTTAATATCGCAAATATTTTTTTACCTTTGATGTTTTATATACCGTTATTATTACAATTTCTTTTTCTGTCTCTTTTGCTATAATTCTTAATAGCATATCTTTCCCAATATTTTTGTCATAATATTTACTCTGAAATATTATTTTGTCTTCCTTATAATGGATTTTTTGCTGGTAATTGTTTACCACAGAAAAAATCTCTTCCTTTGTAATTCCTCGCCTTTCTGCTTCAAATAATGCGTGTTTAGTAAAAATTATTTCCATATTTACTCCTTGTATCCATATTAAATAGATAACAAAAAGAAATTTTTTTTCAAGGTTTTTATTTTCCCGTATCTGAAAAAATTTTTAAAAGGAGTTTTCTAATATCCTTCTTAAACTCAGGCAGTCTTAAAATTTCATTGAATCTCTTCACTATATTCTCTCACAGAATAAGCAGGAGTTCTGTAAAATACAGATTCATATTCTATTTTTTCTCCATCTTCCGTTGTTAGCCAGGAAACATCATTATGCGAATATTCACTAATTTCAGAAGCATTTTTATCTGAGGGGTTGGTCCATAGTAATTTTTAATGTAAGTTGCACCCACTAATTGTTCTTCATATTTCTCGTAATAGTCAAAATCAATAAAGTAAAGGAGTTTATATATCACTGTCTCTCCGATATTTGGCTTAGAACCTATTTTATTAAGTATATAAAGTAAAACTTCCTTAAACTTTTTTAAATTTTTCTACGTGTAAACAGTGGGGTCAGTCTTACAAATTACAAAACTCAAACAACAAAGGATACCCTCTCTTAATCTCCCCCAGAGGGGGAGAAATAGAAGGTTTCCCTCCCATCAAGGGAAGGAGAAGGTTTAATGCAAAGTGCAAAATGGAAAAGACCATAATTCCAGATGAAGAGAATAGAGAGGAAACGACATATTCCCATTTAATGAGATTGCTTCACATAAGCAAAGCAAGGAGTGGACATTCGCAATGACAGCATTGACACG
>WFRC01000017.1 GCA_015486685.1 Caldifarciminota bacterium | reverse complement strand
TCACTGTACAGCACCTCCCGTGTCCTCAAAACATCGTCACGGAAATATCTGCTGAGGTCATGCGGAGTTCTTAAATCAACCTTCCTGCCGTCGAAGAGCGAGGATAATTCCTCTTCCATTTCCACGAGCTTCAGAAGGCCCGGGGTATGGCCCGTTTCGAACTCCACGAGCACATCAACATCACTATCCGGTGTGAAATCCTCACGCAGAACGGAGCCGAAAAGAGAGAATCTTCTGATATGGTGGCGTTTACAGAACTCCACAATCTTTTTCTTCGAAATCCTGAGGTTTCGAGCCTTACCAATCACCTGAATGTTTTTCGACATCTTATTCATCCCTCCATGTCCGCCGCTCCTTATATTTTTTTCGGACATGCGAGTGAAATAGTTTGATATAGTGGAGAGGCGGTTAACGGTATCTGCATATATGAGATGTTGCCTAAGGTAATGTCCCGAAGGGC
The DNA here is from genome assembly GCA_015486685.1 of Caldifarciminota bacterium. Lineage (GTDB taxonomy): Bacteria > Hydrothermota > UBA3072 > WFRC01 > WFRC01 > WFRC01. Next base: position 7,575 of record WFRC01000017.1, on the reverse strand, counting down.
AAGGCGAAGCAAATTTGAGCGGAGTGCAACGAAGCGAACCGTATGTCCGCTTGTTAAACGACCGAGCCGAAGGCGAGGCGAGCCCCTTTAGGGGCGCAACGTTGGGTTTGGTAGCGCTCATTATTATCTCTTTACCTATCTTATATCTTTTGAGTGCATTACTCATGTTTAGGCTCTATATAAATTGGAAGTATTAGAAGTTTCTCGTAAAGGTTAACTGAGAAATTCCAGAAATCATTCTTCGAGAGAGATGAGACAACACTGTGAGAATGATAAATGGAATAAATGGAGAAAATTCGTTTTGCCCATCCTATAGGGTCACCTTCACTTATAAATGAATAGCGTCCCATCAAACCATTGTATTGCATGTAGAATTTCAAAACTTGACTTTCTATACCAGTTGGAAAATGAATCTCTTCATAGCCTGTATTTATTAAATGTGTAATACTATCATGCCCCCATTCTTTGTGTATTATGTAGACATCAATTAATCCGTTTATATGTTTTTTCAACAAAATAATATTTTTATTCTCGTATCGAAGAATATTGACCTGTCTAATAGTCTCGGACAATTTATATGATAATCTGCCCCTTAAAATATATAGATTTAGAACTCCTCTTTCTTTTTTTAGAAGATTTATAATTTTGCTTTGAGCATCTCTCTTTTTCGACATCTCATGGTTTATTGTAATCCATATTGGAACAAGCAACATAGGAGTGGAAAGGATCCATATTAGTATATCTAGTTTTTTAGTTTTTCCACTAATATCATCCCTCTCTGGTGGGTAAAAACCAATTTTTGTCATGAGCCTGAAGAAAGTAAGGGGCGTATGATTTATATGGCCCACTATAGTCACCGCTCCAATACCGACAAAAGAATAAATAAGCCCTATGCTCACAATCATGAAAACGTAGAAATTACCAATTCCAATAGGTAATATCAAAAGATAGCCAATCATTAGCCAAGTAAAAGGGATACTAAGTAGTAGTGTGGATAGATAACTGCAATATGCAAGAAGCCCCCTTACATATCTCTTTGTAAAATAGACAATATAAAATAAACTTGAAAGTAACCAACTAACTACAACGATAGAAATGAAGAAATATATATTATAAGAATACCCATACATAGAATAATAAGAGCTCAGTAATATGCCAGTTGATGTGGTTACAGAAAAAAGAATACAAAAATTGCAAAAGGCTGAGAAAGTTTTTGTCTGCGTCATTAGATTTAATAATACACAGAAGTTTACATCCTTTACTTCCTTCCTTTCTTTTGAAAAATAAATCTCACCAGAGATGAGCAGGAAGCTGGGAATAATAATCGATAACAAAAAAAATATCAGAAGAAACCAACTTACCACACCAAAAAATAGATTAAACAAAAAAGGGATAGCCAAAGATTCTAATACTAAAATTAAACTTACTTTACTATACAGGTTTTGGTAAGTCGTTTCTTTAAGAGGAAGAATCCCTTGAAAGAAATAAAGTTCATTTGGATTATGTGGAAGTTGTTCAAGTTTATTATTTTTATCAACCCAGAACTCGAATGCCCTATCTCGGTCTTTTTTCGATAGGTGTTTCTTTATCCAGTAAACAAAAAGAGATCCTAAAATCGTCGCTATAGTAGAAACAATAATTAATAGAATAACATCTTCAATATTTATCATATCTATCACCAACCAAGGGTATCACTTCTTAGGTCATAAATTATTTCATATCGATTCCCTGTCCACAAGCCACCAAACCCAATGTCATATAACGGCTGGCGGTTATGCGATAGCGTCATTGCCGTTCCGAGTGGAATCTCATTAGTGATTTATAAAATTTCTTAGAATTGGCAGTGACATTTGGGTGAGGGCGATAGTCCGAACCGCATAGCCGCCTGTTATATGACCCGAATGGATTGAGGGCGAGGAGCGAAGCGACGAAGCGTTCCGCCCCGAAACCCATAAAATTATAAACCATTTTTTATCAACTCCATGATTTTTTCCCTAATCTGTTTTAACTTAATGCTATCAGGATCTAATTCCAAATCATCAACATTAAAAAAGAAGACTTTGCTATGAGCATACTCTCTAAAATATTCCTTAACTTTATCATTATATTTTTTGAAATAACCAGGATCAGCATTTATCTCGTAGGGCCTACCTCTCTGGAAAATCCGCCGTTTAAGGATGTTTAAAGATAAATCTATATAAATAACAGCATAAGGGATACCAACCTTACTAATAATATAATTATAAACATCTTCAAATATCTCTAATTCTCTTTTATCTAAATTTAGCTTCGCATATACTAGGTCTTTCTCTATCGAAAAGTCGCTTAATATAAAATTTCCTTTACATTCTTTAAGTGCTTTTTTCAATTGTGAGTAATGGATTAATAAAAAAGTCAACTCTGTTTCTAGTATTACATCCGACTTTGCATAAAATTCTTCTAAGAAGGGGTTTATTTCATATGCTTCTAATATCTTTTCACATTTCAGTTCATAAGAAAAATAATTAGTTAGACTTGTTTTGCCTGCCCCTACACACCCTTCAAAACTTATTATTTTTACCATAGCAATTTAACCCCCAAGATAATTATTACAATTAGTGATATGATAATGTACGGAATTATAAGATACTTGAACCACATCCAAAATGTTTTGTCCTTAACTTCTATATCAATCCATTTAACCCGTAATTTAACTGGCCGGAATAGAGCAAATGCTATTGCCAATACGGAGAAAACAACGCTAATATAGACCCACAAAGGTAAAGTAACTTTTATCTGCTGTCCTGAGGTCACAAATATAGAAACCACTGCAAACAAAATTGCAATTGCGGAAATCATAATGCCAATCATGCCTTCAACTCTATTAGCTTTCTTTTCAACCTCATCCATTCTGTCTTTTGCTTCAGTAACCAATGCGCTTTTAAGTCTCCAATTATAATCATCTAATTTTTGACGTCTTGGCGGTCTATGATATTCCTTAGTTTTTCCTTTTTTAAAGGGAGTGGTTTTAACGAAGTCCATAAGTACTATCCGCTCATCCAGTGTCAATTTTACGGGTTCGCTTGATAAATTATAAATTGGGCAAAAAAGTGGTCCCACCCATCCTGGATCAACCTGAGGACCTCCTGTCCATAATAATCCTTCATAAACTTTTCTTACTCGTAGATTCCATCTTGCTATTATAAATCGTGGGAGGTTAATTATCTCTTTTGTGCTAATAATTGCAACTTCAAAGGGAGGTATTTCTAATTCAGGGTTACTATCAGATAACTTCTTACGCTTGCCACCTATTGCACAATCTTTTCCTAAATGCAGTTCATAACCGGCGGGTTTAAGACTATTTGGGTCAAAAGGGTAGATCATCTTATATTTATCAGCGTAGTATTTTATTTCATCACTCGTAAGCACTCCCGATGTTCCTAAATCATCTTCCTCAGGGCAAGGATATCTTGATAAGTCTTCCATTTTCTCTCACCTCCTTCTCATTCTTGGTTTCTCTTAGCAAATCAATAATTTCATCATCATTCGGTCCTGTTCCGATAAATCTTACACTAACTCCTAATTCTTTCTCTAAATTCGAAATAAAAGCTTTGGTTTCATTTGTTAGATTCTCATAATTTCTAACGCCTTTATTCTCATAGTCCAGATAATCTACACCCATCAGAGCTATATCGGTAGGTCTATTAACTGTGACAGCTTTTTTCACAATTCTGAGATCAAATCTTCCTACTCTACGTAGTCTATTTGTCACAGTTGTAAACTCTTTGATTTCATAAGGATAACCACTTTCTATTTGGATGGTTTTCCAATCTATCTCTTTCGGCAATGGTCCTGAGTTCCCACCAACTCTAATAGAAAATGTTCTTATTACCATAATGACATCGGAGACTGCCAAAGGGCTAAGCCCCACCTCACTTAAAAAACCTGAAGCGCTTGTGTCTCTACTTGTCGTATATGGATAATAAGGGCTATGGTAAATAGATAAACCAAACCCCTGGGTGCCTTCAATGATAATTCTTTTCCCTTTATCAATAAGTCGGTTTACCTCGTAGGAGACATCTGCAATGTAAGCGCTAAGTTCAGGTATATCTTTTGCGAGTTTTGTGTCCTTTTTCCTTAATATTCTTTTAATGACGGCAGAACCTACACCAGTGCAAGTAGAGCCTATTCTATCTTCAAGTTTCATGTTTGTTTCATTTTCTATATCAGCTTTATCTATAATTACAGCGTTTCTATCTATTTTTAGTCTGTCTGGAGTCAAATTAAAGAGTTTTATTTCTTCCAATAAGACATTTATATCGATAAGACAACCACCTGCTAAAAATAGCTTTGTATTTTGATTCACTACGCCAGCTGGAATCTGTCTAAGAACTATTGGCTTATTGTCAATAGTAATTGTATGCCCCGAATTTGGACCACCACATCTAACAACAGCATCAACGTTATATGCACGGCATAAATGGGCGGTCATTTTTCCTTTTCCCTCTCCTCCAAATTGACCTCCTACTATCACAGTTACATTCATGTTATTTACCTCCATTTTTTAGATCGGGTATAACTAAATATCCCTCTTCAATGTTTCCTATAGCTTCATACATTCCAGCAAGATAAAAATAACCCACTAAAGCGGACGTAAGTGCATCAATTTCATCATGATTTACCGTATCCGTATCAGATAAAGGCTTTATTCCCATATTCATTAAATCTATCTCTAATTCTTTTAGATTAATTCGTTTTCGTGGGAATCTTAAAATATCTTGAGCGGCACCAGGATAACTTTCTATTACCTGATAGCCATGGTCTTCAAAAATTTTGGATAGTCTAATACCTCTTAAGGTTAGTCTTTGCATACTTTTAATCAGACAAGGATAAACGTTAATGCCTCTTTTTTTAAGAATCCTTTCGCATTCTCTGGTAATTCCATATTTTCTACACTCACATGAATCACTTGCACAACACCTGCCCTTAGGTAGACTAAGAGGGGAATCTATTGATATTATAATAGGTTTAACATTTAATACAGTCGAAATGATCTCTTCATCAGTCTTCAGCAGATCTAAATATGCTTTATCTTCCTGAAGTATACAGATACCAGAAGCCCTTTTTTCAGAACCTGTCAAATCTATACCAACCGATAAGGGTTCATATCCATTGTCTCTAATCTTTTTTATTAGAGTATTTATTTTGATTTCTATGGTCCTTATTTTACTCCTATCTATCTTAAGCAAAGTCTTATTATTTACATAAATTTTTAATATTTTATTAGATTGAATAATATTAATCGTAGGAATAGTAATATTAGATGGAGGAAGGTAATAATTAAATTCCTTATTTTTAGAATTGTCAAAAAGTCTTTGTTGTATGAAATTATTTTTTATTTTGGGTAAAATATCCTTTTCAATTTTTGTAATATATGCGAATCGCATAAGTCTCTCTAAATTTATTGTGTCATAAATGTTATATAAAAGTAATTTCTTCAGCGCCTCATCATCTCCTTTTACAAACTTGCTCCATAACACTGCTGCTTCTCTCCCATTAATTTCTTGTATATCTTCTTTTCTTTGTATACCTACTTTCTTCTCTATATCTTTTAGCGATCCAGTAAACCCGAGAGACCTGAGTAAGAATCTTAAGTCAATATGAATAGGAGGAAGTTTTATCTCTGGGAATTCTTTCCTGATAAATGGTATATCAAATAACTTCCCATTAAAAGTAACAATAATTTCATAACCTTGTAAGTAATTTTCTATCTCATTCAGGTTATTATCTCTAAGAAAAATTTTGATTTTATTCTTATAAGGGTCGAAAGTACCTATAACAGTTATGATATCATAGTATTGCGATAAGCCAGTAGTTTCAATATCAAGAAACAAAGTTTTGGAACGGAAATCCTTATATAACCTCCAATATTCTCTTTGAGGTAAGTACTTGGCAAAAAAGGAAGAATCCATTTTAATAAGAGCCGATTTTGCTAGCTCCAAGTGGTCTCCTATGATCTTTCTTTTACTCCTATTTAGGCTCGGAAGATAGATTCTTTCCAAATCTCTCCATGTAAAAATATCCTTTCTCCACAAATATTTCTCTGTTTTTTCCCCGATTCCTGGAATGAAAATAAAGCTATTTTTGATCATTCTCCCACCTGTTAATGTTATTCTTGTTCAAGTTTTTTTTGTTCATTTCGAGGCTTCGGGGCGGAATGTCATATAACTCCTTTATATCCGAACTTTTGTTCGCATATACTTCCGATTTGGTGTGATATCCGAACTTATTTTCGTATATCTTACCATTTAGGTTTGGGTGTTTTTCTTCACTGCTTATTTGCATCACCTTTTCCACAGTATGCATCTTCATTATATATGTCTAACGGACTCCTTATTTTTCCAAGTTCTCTATTGTTCAACATGAGCGCATATCTCAGTGGTTTTGCTGCTTTTATATCCATAAGTCCCGAACGCTCCCAGCATCTTCTCATTCCACCTTCTTCAGCTGGATCTCGTACATCCTTATCATCTCTCCGCTCGTCGTCGCATCCTCCGGGCCCCTGTCATCCCTCCAGTTGCCGGTGAACCTCGGGAATCTTATGGCAAGGCCCGCCCCTTCCTTTATCTGTCCGTAGGCACAGGTGTGGTTCGGGCTCAGGGTTATCTCTGCACCCAGAACCTCGAGGACGAAGTTGGGAACGAACCAGACATCCGGCTCCATCCTGGAATCCACCCTCGGGTGCCTTTCCTCGGTTAGATACGGCTTGAATATCTCGGGCAGTTTCTCAAGGTCCTCATCGGTGAATCCGCTTCCGAGCTTGCAGACGGTCTCGAACATATCCCTGTCCGGGTTGTAGGCGGCCATCAGAAGGGCTCCGTACTTCCCTGCCCTCCTGCCCCTGCCCATGAAAGCGCCCACCGGAACAAGGTCAACGGTGTCCGTCATCTCGCTCTTATAGTCCTTCTTGTACTTTATCCAGAGGAATCCTCTGGCTCCTGCGCGGTATATTGAGTCTCCAGCTATCGATTTTGCCATTATCCCCTCGCATCCCGCATCTATGGCCTCGTTGAAGAACCGCTCCGCTTCCTCTGCCTTCTCCGTTATCAGAACCTCTGATATCTTCGTTCTCTCGGTGACCTCGAAGTGGGATTTCAGTCCCTCCCTTCTTTCGAGATACGGCCTTACCGTGAGGTCTTCTCCGTCCATGTAAAGGGCATCGAATAGGAATATCACCACAGGATAGTCCTCCATCGCCTGCTGAAGCCCGTATTTTCTCCCCCTCCTGTGGGAGACCACCTGAAACGGAAGCATCTCGCCGGTGCTTATGTCAACCGGTACGCATTCCCCCTCTACGATGGCCTCTTTCCCCCTGAAAGATGCCCTGAGAGCCGTGGCAATCTCCGGGAACTGTTCTGTCATGTTCTCGAGGTGCCTTGAAAATATCCTGATATCCTCCCCTATATGGGCCTGAAGCCTTATTCCGTCGTATTTGTACTCGAAAGCGGCTCTGCCGCCCATCTTAGCCAATATCTCTTCCAGACTTCTGAGCCTCTCCGCCAGCATCGCCCTTATCGGCACGCCGACCGTTATTCT
>WFRC01000016.1 GCA_015486685.1 Caldifarciminota bacterium | reverse complement strand
TAGATGCATTTATCAAAAGTAAATTATACGATGTCGTATGTTATGGCCATACGCATGAACTGGATATCAAAGAAGGGAAGCCCCTGATAATAAATCCGGGAGAGGCAGGAGGATGGTTAGATGAACCTACTTTTGTAATACTTGAATTACCATCTCTGAAATACAGGGTAGTGCATATTTGAAAGACAGCCATCGGCCGTTGGCAAAAAGATTAGCGAATGAGTAGATGAGTTTGTCGAGTTTAGAGGGTTAGTAGAGTTTATTGAGTTAAAAAACAACAAACGTGTTCGTGATGGTGATTCGTGTTAATTCGTTAAATCCGCATTCCGCATTATTTTGAACACGAGTCACGGTCACGCATCACGTCCTTTATTACTTCCTACTTCTCACTTCCCAGTTTATCTGGGAGTTTGGAGTGCATTCACCGTGTGAATGCGTTGTTTCCTCTTTATTTCCCTCCTTTGACGGGAGGGATTAAGGGAGGGTGAATCTGTTGTTAAAAACGAGATGCTTCGCCAATGGCTTAGCATGACAATGGAGGGTAACCCCATCCTGTGAGATTGCCACGGGACTTCGTCCCTCGCAATGACAAAAGGAGCGGTGTTATTGCGAATGTCCACCCCTTGCTTTGCTTATGTGAAGAAGCCGAAGGCGTGAGCGAGTGAAACGAGTGAACAATCTCATAAGAAAGGTATAGTTATTCTGTTGCTTTTACAATTAACGATTTACGCCTAACGCTTCACGATTTTTTACTTCTTACTTCCCAGTTTATCTGGGAGTAGGAGGGGCTTCCCAGCCCCGATTGCCTCATTTGCTCCTGTGTCTGCCAAATATGGATTTTCCTTATTTTCCCTTTGCCTTGATGCCTACCTGTGCGTGTCCGCACGCAGACAGGGGAGAGGATTAAAGTGAGGGTGAAAGAAGAAGCCCTGAAAAATACTGAATCTGATGTATTTGGGAAATAAATGGAGGCGAGCGGATTCGAACCGCTGACCTGTGCGTTGCAAACGCACTGCTCTACCAGCTGAGCCACGCCCCCTATAGGGATGAAAATGTGTATATAATTGAAAGCCCTGCTATTATATCGTTTGTTTTACCACTGCCTAAATAACCCAGTGTATTGAAAAATGTTTTTTCAAAAACAACATCAATTATGGTATCATAGAATTTAAGTCCAATGCCTCCGTTTATAAAATAGTTAACATTATTACTAAATTCTGAGCTATTGTTGCCATTTACATCATAATTCTGGTAATGGAATATAAATTTTCCTCCGCTGCGAATAGATAACCAGTCGAATATTGAGGATTCAAAACCCAGATATATATTTCCATCTTTTTCGTTGCAGACAGAATCTGCGCCAGGTCTTTTGTATCTGTTGGTATATGACAATCCTTCAATAACTAAATGGGCAGATGTATTTATATAAGGTTTAACATTTATGCCCAGACCTCCCTGGAAATTGTATCTTAAATCTGTGATTGTATCCTGTATGTTTCCTTCCACTCTATTCAGGTCTATTTTATTCAGGGTAAAATAAGGAATGAATACAGTGCCTATTCCTTTATCTATAATAACTCTTAGTTTTCCTGAATATGAGAATGAGTTGTTTGCAGAATTGTTGGTTACATCTGTTATATTTTCAAAATCAAATTTTTTAATGTCTCCTGCAACCTCCCACCTTAAATTTTCAGATGAGGTAATATCCCCTGATAGTCTTACATTGTAATAATTTTCTTTCTCTTTATTGTAGGGTGTATCTATTTTTTTTGTTTTAATTGCAGCATCGCCACCAATCCCAATGTTTAGGTTGTCTGTAATTGAGCGGGCATAATTAAATGTTATTCCATTTGATGGATGCGTAAATCCAATTGAATTAAAGTATTTGTCCTGATAATCGTAAATTCTGATTGCTAATGCACCCCAGGATTCGTCGGTGGGATTTATGTGAATACCAGCAGATTTGTTATTAATTAACTCTGTGTAAACCATATTTGGATAATCAAACACCAATGTAGGAAATGCCCAGATATTATTTTCATCTTGAACTGCAATCAAGGGCAAATTACCCATAGATGACAGTCTTGTCAAAGAACCATATAATGTAAAAACACTTAATAATAATAAATATGCAAATCTTCGCATAGTTCCTCCATATTTAATGGGCCCAAGTGGACTCGAACCACCCACCTCTCGCTTATCAGGCGAGCGCTCTAACCAACTGAGCTATGGGCCCTCGTATCTTTCTGGAATATAATAATATAAAAGAATTTGTCAAGTCTATTTTTTTGCTTGTTATGCCCCATCTTTTTTGAAATATTTTTCATTTATCTCTTGACAACAGGAATTTTGAGGTTAATTTTATATATATGAAAAAAATAGTGATTTTTTTATTTATTACATCAGTTGTTCAAATTCAGGCAAAGGAGGTGAAAACTATGATAAGAGAACCTGTTGTTGCAGGCCAATTTTATCCGGCAAACCCTGAAACCCTTAAAGGAATGATTGAAAGTTTTCTCGAGAAGGCAAATGTAAGTCCTCAAAAGAATATAACGGGTATTGTTTGTCCTCATGCAGGCTATCCGTATTCGGGACAAACTGCGGCATATTCATTTAAGGCTATATCGGGTGGCGAGTATAATACCATAATTTTGATAGGTCCGTCCCATCATTCATTCTTTGATGGTATCTCTGTTTATGATAAGGGAGAATGGAAAACTCCACTTGGGATAGTTCCCGTTGATGCATCATTGTCTAAGGAAATAGAGTCTTATAACCCAGGGGTTATTAAATATTTTCCCGAAGGGCATTCTATGGAACATTCATTAGAGGTTGAAATTCCATTCTTACAGGTAATTTTTCCCAATTTCAAGATTGTTCCTATTGTAATGGGGAATCAAACTCTGAATATGGTGAATATTCTTACGGATGCATTAGTTAAAACCCTAAAAGGTAAAGATAAATGGCTGATTTTAGCGAGTTCTGACCTGTATCACGGTTATTCATATTCACAGGCATACAGCAGTGATAAAAAGGTATTAAAATATATAGAGGATTATGATGGAGATGGACTGATGAAGTATATTCAGGAATTTGAGATGGAGCATAGGGGAGAGCAAATTGCCGCCGCCTGCGGTTTTGGCCCTATTGCTGTTATGCTTAAAACTACAAAGGCATTGGGAGGCAGTAAGCCGAAACTGTTAAATCATACTACATCTCAGGATGTAGTCGGAGTGAGTCCGGGAGGATATATTGTTGGGTATTCTTCGTTTATTGTTAAAAGGCGTGTAGAAAAAAAAACAGAAAAAAGGGCGGATGAGGATATCCCTGAACTAAGTCAAGAAGAAGAGAAGACACTTTTAACAATAGCAAGGGAAACTGTTGAACATTATGTTAGGGGGGAGTCTGTCCCGAATTTTTCTGTAAAATCAGAGAAATTAAATGAAAAATGGGGTGTATTTGTTACCCTTACAGAAAGAGGGAATTTAAGAGGCTGTATAGGGCTTATCAGAGGGGTTGAGCCACTTTATTTAGGGGTAAAAGAAATGGCGATTTCTGCCGCTACGAAAGACCCGAGATTTTCTCCTGTTCAACCAAAAGAGTTAAAGGATATTAAAATTGAGATTTCTGTTTTAACACCTATGGTGAAGGTAAATGACCCTTCTGAAATTGTAGTGGGGAGGGACGGACTGTATGTGCAGTATGGCTTTTATTCAGGGCTGCTTTTGCCGCAGGTTGCTACTGAATATGGATGGGACAGAGCCCAATTCTTACAAGAGACCTGCCATAAAGCAGGATTGCCAGGGAATTGCTGGAAACAGGAGGGTGCCCAGTTATATAGATTTTCTGCCTTAATTTTTTCTGAATAAGTTGAAAGGAATATTAGCGGATGGTAGATAAGGTATAAAGTATGGAAAAGGGAAAAAGACATTTTTTACTTTTTATGCCTTATGCATTACGTTTCACAAAAAACTATATTTCTGCTGCCAGTGGTAGGCGATTAGCGGCAGCCTTGATTTTATTTATTCCTTTTATACTTTTTCCAATGAAATTTACAGCAAAAAAGATTGCAATTAAAGGTAATAAGAGTTTTCCTCAAAAGGTTCTTCTTTCCCAGATGAGTTTAAGGCAGGGAGATGAATATGATCCTTATAAATTGAGACACGATATAACACATATCCTTGAATTTTATCGTGAGAGGGGATTTTTTGATGTAAAACACGAGAAAACAGATATGAAATTGAATTTTCGTGAGAAGGCATTTTACATTACCATTAAAATACAGGAAGGGCACTGTTATACTATTAAGAAATTTCATTTTACGGGCAACCATATTATTGCGGATGATGTGCTGAAAACTCGTTTGAAGATAAAGCAAGGTCAAAGATTTAAGGCACTTCAAGTAGTAATGGGAGAATATGCGATGATGGATTTATATTCAAATTATGGCTATGCATATTGTGTCATTTCTGATTCTACGGTGAAGGATACGGTAAACCATACGATAGATATTTATTTTATTGTTGATGAGGGTAAAAGGGCATATTTTGGGGATATTACAATAGAAGGTATAGGAGTAAATAAAAAGATAATAAAAAGGCATATATTTTTCAAGAAAGGTGAAGGATATAATCCATCCTTGATTTCTAAAACCAAGTCATCCCTTTATGGCACAGGACTTTTTAAGATTATAAAGATAAATAAGATAGGGCTTTCTGAAAGGGCGGATACTATTAAGATTTGTCTTACTTATGTTCCCGAGAAAAAGAGAAACCTGGGAGTGGGCTTTGGCTATCTTTCTCCGGATTGGATTATTAATAGGGGAAAATTGGCTATCAAGAATCTTTTTAACACGGAGAGTAAAATGCAATTGTCAGGTGAGTATGGTTTTGGGTGGGGAGGGGGTAGAAAGATATATGTCTACTCGAGATATGAGTCCCCATATATTCTCAATACACCATTGATATTCTATGCAACAGGAACATATAATAAAGAAAAGGAATCTACATATAAAGAAATAGAAAAAGATGCAAATACAAAGATTGGGTATGTTCCAAAGGAAGGGAATGGTATATATTTCTCTTTTTTTTATAATGTATATTCTCTCAAAGGCGATACAATCCCCGAGTTGAAAGATACAAGGGGGATTGAGGCTTCCGGACAATTTGACAGGAGAGATAATATGATAAACCCTAAAAGTGGGAGTTTTGGCGGGTTATCAGTAGAAAAGGCGGGTGGAATGCTTGGAGGCATAAATCATTTTCTAAAATGGGAAGTAAATTATGGCAATATTCTGAGTCTTAAAAGGTTAATATGGGAATTATTTATAGCATCTGGCAAGGTATATCCACAGAATGGTTTAACGCTTGAAGATGTAGGCGTTTCAGAACTTTTTATATTGGGTGGGGTGAATTCTCTGAGGGGATATGGGGTTGGGGAAATAGGGTGTGTTGAGGATAGTATTACGGAGAAGCATTATTTGAACGAGTATGTTAGAGGCACAATACAATTCAGAAAGAATGTATTTATTAAGCATCTTTATCTTACAGGTTTTCTGGATTGGGCAAGATTTCCTATGGTTAATGGTAATTTTTATATTGGTGTAGGCAGTGGAATATATTTTGTTACACCTGTTGGTCCGTTGAGGATTGAGTATGCAAAGCATACATTATCAGGGTTGGGCAATATATATTTTACATTGGGGAGGGCATTTTGAGAAAGGTGTTAAAAATATTTTTATGGACTGTTGTCGGAATAATATCTTTATTGTTCATAATTACAATATTTATAAATTCACATTGGGGAATAAATAAGATAAAGGATATTGTTTTAAGAAAGGCAAATCAAATCCCTCAGGTTTCTATCAATCTTTCAGATATAAAAATGAATATATTTGGCAATATAACTATTAAAAATGTTACACTAAAAAGTAAATATCAGTACATATCTACCGAGAGTATTATTATTAGATTTAGTCTTATTTCTTTAATAAGGAAAGATATAAAAAGTATCGTTATTACTAAACCTGTAATTAAGATTAAAGAAAAAAAGAAAGGTAAAGATAATGCAAAAAAGGGTGGTTTACTGCCGGATATTACTATAAGAAAAATTTATATTAAAAATGGGTTTATAAAATATCAAGATTATAACCTGGAAAATATCCAGATGTCAGGTAGTATATTAAAAAAGGAAAATGGGTTAAGCCTGAAAGTGGACAACCTGGGAATGAGATATAAGTCTATTCCTGTTAAGATGGCCATTGCTGCTGTAGTGGATTCTTTGTTAAATATACATATAAAACAGATGAGAGTTTCTTCACAAAAAAGTTTCATTAATGTTTCAGGTAACATTTCTGCAAATGAAATAAATTTCGGGATTAAGGGAAGAATTAACATAGAAAATTTTTCTTCTCTGTTAGGCGAGAAAAAGGCAAAAGGCATTATAAATTTTAATTATTTTGTGTCGGGAGATATAAAAAATCCTGAAATAACAGGTAAGATTAAAATGAGCAATCTTTATTATAATGGTTTAAAAATGAAGGTATTAAGTATTAAATCTAAGGTAAAAGATAAAAAGGTAAATCTGGCAGTTCAGGCATTTAATAAAAATGCAGTAAGCGGATATATATATGCAGATTTTGATGGAAATATCAGGGGGGCACTTACATTGAACAAATTTGATGTATCTTCTGTTAAAAAGGATATCGCATCTAATATAAATGGCAAGTTAAGATTTTCTCTCTCAAAAAAGGGAAATGGTAATTTCAATGTCCTGCTTTCGCATTCCAGTTTCCAGAAATTGCCCATATCTTATGTTTGTATTAGAGTAGGGGTGAAAAAGTATAATATCCTCAAAATTGATACGCTTTTGGTTGAGGGAAAAGGGATAGGAATAAGTATTGAAGGGGATGTAAGTAAGAAATTGGCTAATCTCACAATAAGTACCGATAGTCTTAACCTTGAAAATTTCTCTCACATCTTAAATTTGCCGATAAAAGGGCATATACATTCGGATATTGCAGTAATAGGAGATATAAAGACACCCACGGTTGTAGGGAATATATGGGGTAGAGATATAGGGTTTAAGAATATTGGTATCCCTTATTTTGAAATGGGAATTTCAGCGAGTAATATTACCAAGTCGCCGAAAGGCGTTATAGATTTAAGTATGAAAAGTATTACAATAGGAAAATCAAAATTAAATAATTTCAAACTAAAGGTAAAAGGTGCTGCGGATACGGTAAATTTTAATGTTAATGGAAATTATGAAGATAAAAAAATGTTTATTTCAGGTGTATCTCGGATGGGGGATGGGATGAAGGTAAGGATAGACACATTCAGTATATCTGATAGCCTTAAAAGGAATGTGATAAATCCAAAGCCTGTTTTTATCAGTGTATCAAAGGGTGAAATTCAGATTGATAAATTTATATTGAATGGTCCCGGTTCTAATATTAATATCTGGGGAACTTACTCAACCGAAAAACTTGATTTAGTGATGGATATTACTGCATCAGATCTCAGAAAGGTTGCAGGTTATGTATCACTTAAAAAAATATTAAAAGGGAACGGAGAAATCATCCTCAATGTTTCAGGCACGCAGGATAAACCCCGAATTGGCATTTTAGGCTGGATGAATGCATTTGTATTTGAAGATGCAAAATATGATTCTATAAGGATTCAAATGGACTACGAAGACAATATTTTCAATATAACAAAATTTAATATGTATTACAAGGATAAGATATCTAAAATAAGTGGCTTTGTTCCGATATCAGTATCTTTATCAAGGAAGGAGCATATAATCTTAAGTAAAAAACCAATGGATGTCAGGATAAATGTTGAGGATTTAGGATTGTGGCCATTTGCCCAGTTCAAGTCTGTTATGGATATATACAGGGGGAATATATCCGTAAAAATGCGGGCTAAGGGTACTGTGAAAAATCCTGTGATAAAAGGGAATATAGGTATTGATTCAATGGGAATTTATCTTACACCCTTGGGCACAAAGATTACAAACATTAAGGGTAGTGTGAAGTTTGACAACAAAAAGGTAATGATAGGACCATTGAATGGGAAGACCGGCACAGGAAAATTTTTTACATCCGGGAAGATAGAGATGAAGAAATTTAAACCGCAAACAATGGATATAAAAACAACCATTACAAGGTTCTCAATAAAGGGGATAGAGGATGTAGATGTACTATTAGATGTTGATATTGCTGTCAAAGGCAAAGTAAAGTCTCCTGTGGTTACAGGTAATGTAAAGATTAACAAGGCAATAATCTCAATTCCTTTTAAGAAAAAACAAGGGGGGAGTGTTGCTTCGGTTAAGTCACCTGTAAAATTACACATTAAGATTATAATGCCCGGGAATGTATGGATAAGAAATGATTTTGCCGATATGGAACTTTCAGGAAATATCACAATTGCAAGGGATAGAAAGATTAAGATAGATGGGAAGGCAAATGTGGTTGATGGATACTTTTATTACTTTGATAAACCATTTAAGGTGGAAAAAGGTGCATTTAGATTCCAGGGTGGGGGAGAGTTGAATCCCTCTATTGATTTGATTGCAAAAACAGAGGTGCGGATGCAGAAAGAAAACGAGGAGAAGATTTCGGGTCCTGTGGTTTTAATTGTAGGAGGAACAATGTTATCTCCTACATTTGACCTGCATACTGAAAGCCCTCTGCCACCACTTGAATTAAAGGATATTATTCCCTTATTAAATATAGATATGACATGGAAACAGATTGCTTCTTTCCAGAAGATGAGCAGTGCTTTACCTTCAAAGGCAATTACATATTTGATAAGAACACAGTTGCTCAACAGAATACAGTCTACTGTTGGGATAGATGCACTTGATTTGCAGGCGAATCTTTTTGGTAAGGAAAAAAGCACAAAAATTACTGTCGGGAAGTATATTACCAGGAATATTTATGCTTCATATTCAAAAGATATACTTGCGCAATCTCCTGACCAATTTAAGGTTCAATATCTTATAAAAAAATACGGTTCATTTATAACCGAAAGGGATGAACAGGGAAGATATTGGGCAGGGATTGAACTCAAACTAAAATTTTAATAATGTATTATTGAGTATATATTATATCCTTTTAGTTTTTCTATACCTTTCAAAAAGTCTAATTCAATCAGGAATAGTACACCTTCTACCTTACCTCCAAGTCTTTCTATAAGTTTTGCTGTAGCACGAGCGGTTCCACCTGTGGCAAGCAAATCATCAATAATAACAACCTTTTCTCCCTTATTTATCGCATCTTTGTGCATTTCAATGGTATTTGTTCCATATTCAAGGGAATATTCTTCTTGAATTGTTTCAGCAGGGAGTTTTCCCGGCTTTCTCACAATTACAAGTCCTTTATCCATTAGATAGGCAAGTGCTGCACCAAAAATATATCCTCTTGATTCAATGGCTACAAATTTCTCAAAATTCAGGTGATTGATTTTCTCTTTCAATAAGTCAATAGCCCTTTTAAATCCATTTTTGTCTTTAATAAGTGTTGTAATATCCTTGAAAATAATTCCCTTTTGAGGGAAATCAGGTACATCCCTGATAAGTTTTTTTAATTCTTCCATTAGAACCTCACTTCAAATGTGTTAAATTCGCCTGTCCACTGTCTCTGTTCAATGTCAATGCGTGTTACATCTGCGGACAATGGTCCAATCTTCAATTCTTCAATAAATGCATTCAGATTGTTTTCTTCTCCTTCTACTTCCAGTTCTACCTTACCATCCAATCTATTCCTTATCCATCCTGTGATGTCAAATTTTTCAGCCCGTCTTACAGCGAAATATCTATATCCAACACCCTGAAC
>WFRC01000015.1 GCA_015486685.1 Caldifarciminota bacterium | reverse complement strand
CTCATATCTCCCAGCATTGTCATTGCGAGCCTGCCAGAGGCAAGCGTGGCAATCTCACAGGATGGGTGGAGTTATTGGATTACAGAGGAACGGTCCTTCAAAAGTTCAAAACTCTGTTTCTTGTTATTTTTTATCTTTCTTTTGTATGCCTTAGTATATCTATATTTAAGGAATTTTATTTCATGAAAGGCGTCAATAACTAAAAATTATTATAGCATTAAATCATTAACTATAATAAAAAATTAAAGATTATTCTATCTCTAAAACCCAATCTATCAAAAGTTTTCATTCATTTTACATTGCTTATCGCTATAAAGAAAGTTTTGAACTTTTGAAGGACCGTCCCCATTTTAGTTATTTTAGTTTTTAGTTTTTACGGCAAAAAATCCCTTGACAATTCGAAAAATGATATTATTTTAATGCAAGAAAAAATTCTATGTGTTTTTTATCAGCAGAATAGACATTTATATAGAGACAGTAGAGATAAAACAAATAGAAATGGAACGGTCAAAACCAAATATATAGGAGGTAATGAAATGTGCGTATTCAACATAACAAATAAGAGGAGGTGGAAAGGGTAAACCTGTAGGGTTATCTCTATATATATTGGTATATAAATATAAAAACCGCAGGTAAACCCTGCGGTTTTTTTGTTTAAGAGGTAAAAAGATATGAAATTAACACTTATAAAACGGATGGTAAAATTTGTTGCTCCTTACTGGAAAGGGGTCATACTTACTTTTATTCTCCTGGCACTTTCTTCTGTATTGGGGCTGGTAGGACCTGTCCTGCTCAAAAGGGCGGTAGATGTCAACATCGCCCAGAAGGATTTCTATGGACTTTTTCTTACATCAGCACTTTATTTTATAGCATCCGTGCTGATGTTTTATGTGGGTAAGGAGCAGATGTATAGACTGGAAAAGATTGGCCAGGATGTGATGTTTGATTTGAAAACCACGCTATTTTCACATCTCGCCCGACTTCCTGTTGTTTTTTTTGATAAAACACCGGTGGGAAAAATTATATCAAGGATTGAGAGTGATTCAGAAACAATGCGCCAATTATTTACAAACACGATTGTGACATTTTTCGGTGATATTCTGATGCTTGGTGGTATGATAGTCATAATGTTTCATTACAATATCCGACTCACTTTGCTCGTTCTGAGCATACTCCCTCTTCTTGTAGTTGCTGCTTATTTCTACGAGAAGGCTGGCCATCCAATATGGGTGAAGGTAAGAAAGGAGTATGCACGGATAAGTGGTTTTCTCAATGAATTTCTTTGTTCTGTTCCCACTATTCAAGCATTCAATCGTGAGGGATGGTCTGTGGATAAGATAGATGAGGCAAACAGAAACAAGTTCAATACACAGTACAAGGGAGAATTTATTACTATTGCCTTTTGGAATGGAACTACCCTGACAGAAGTGCTTGCCATAAGTATTGTGCTGTTTTTTGGTGGAAATATGGCGCTGCATAATCTTGTAACCATAGGGACACTTGTGCTGTTCATTGGATATATAAAGCAGTTTTTTGACCCCATACGACGGATATCAGAACAGATTAATATACTGCAAAGGGCAGGTGCAGCAATGGAACGGACAGTAGAACTTATGGATATGGATGAAGAAATATCACATAGTGGAGATTATATACCCTGGCGAGGGTTTGAGAAGAATATTCAATTTAAGAATGTTTCCCTTTCCTATGATTCACAGCAGTATGCACTTAAGGATATAAATCTTACGATAAGAAAAGGAGAACATATAGCGCTTGTGGGAAAAACAGGAGGGGGAAAGACTTCCATTGCAGGACTTCTTTTCAAATTCTATAACAGAGATAAGGGAAAGATATCTATAGATGGCATACCTATTGAAAATCTCCGTACAGATAATCTCAGAACCCATTTAGGCATAATACTCCAGGATGTACATTTGTTTCCCGGAACAGTGATGGATAATATTAAACTCTGGGATGAAAGCATATCTGATAAATTTGTTATAGATAGAGCAAAACAAATGGGTGTTGATGAATATATTACAAGGCTTACTGATAGTTATTACAGCAAAATTTCAGAATCAGGAGGGAATCTTTCACTGGGAGAAAAACAGCTTATAGCACTTTTGAGGGCGATGGTGCTTAACCCTGATATACTCGTAATGGATGAAGCCACTGCTTCCATTGATTCAAAAACAGAGGCAGTTATACATAAGGCATTACTTTCTGTGCTTAAAGGGAGGACAGCAATTATCATTGCCCACAGGCTTTCCACCATAAAGGATGTTGACTGTATATATGTGATTAAGGACGGAAGGATTATTGAAAAAGGAAAACATAACGAACTCTATGAGAAGGATGGCTATTACAGAACTCTATGCAATATGGAGATGAAATAATGGATAATATAAAGTGGATATGGAGAAAGTTAGGGAAATATAAGATCCATTTGATAGGTATTGTAATTCTTACATTCCTATACACAGGTGCCTGGGCAATATATCCCTATCTCTTTAAGTTCATTGTTGATGGCATAAAAGAAGGCATAACACCTTCTTCTATTAACAGATATGTTCTTATATTATTGTGTGCTGGTGGCATATCTGCTTTGCTCTATGCCTTTCTCCAGGCACTGCGGGCATATGTAAATATGAAAATAGAGTGGGATACTCAGAAGGATGTTTATGCACAGGTTGTAAATTACGGAGAGAATTTTTTTCAGAAAAATACAAAAGGTGATATTATCACACGATTGGTCACAGATAATGAGAGATTTTCATGGTTTGCCTGCTCCGGTGTTTTTAGAACACTTCAGGGGATAATTCTTATGATTATTGGTTTTGCAATATTAGTGCGTATAAATATCTTGCTTACACTTACTGCTTTTGGACCTGCCTTGATTATGGTAATTGTATTCCTGATATTTGATGAGGAAATATATCAGCGATATCTGGATATGGAAAAACTCATATCCCGGGTAAACGATATGATTTCCTATGTATTTTCAGGAATAAGGGTTATTAAAGGCTACAACAAAGAGCATCTTCAAGGAAATTTCTTCAGCAGGTTAATGGGAAAACGACGGGCAGCAGAACTATCTGTCGTAAGACTTGATAGCTTTCTGTTTCCATTTTATATATTTATCGGGAGTTTCAGTATGTTGGTGATTATCCTGCTTGGGGGGAGAATGGTAATAACAGGGAAAATCACATTGGGCGATTTTGTTGCCTTCTCAGGTTATATTTTTCTCCTTATTGAACCAATGTTTTCTGTGGGCACATTCTTTATCGGAGGGAAAAAGGCACTGGTCTCTGTTGACAGGATAAGGAAATATGAGAAGGGAAATAAGAAAATAACGGTTAAAGGTAAAGGGATAAAAAAAGTAGAATTCAACAAAACACTTGAAATCAGAAATATCAGTGCCTCTTCTGAATCGGGCTACAGGATAAAGGATATTTCACTTATGATTAAGAAGGGTAGTAAATTAGGAATATTTGGTGAAATAGGTTCTGGTAAGACAACCCTTATAAAAGTTATGCTTAAACTGACAGACATTACAAAAGGCGTAATATTACTTGATAATAAATCCATACAAAATCTTGATATCAAGGCATACCGGGATTTATTTGGTTATGTGCCGCAGGATCCTATCCTCTTCTCCACTACAATATTTGAAAATATCCAGTTTGGAAGGAAATGGATAGGAAAAAATGAGATAATTGAATCAGCAAAGATTTCCCAAATTCATAACGAAATTATGAATTTTCCCAATGGATATCAGGAGATTATAGGAGAAAAGGGAATTACACTCTCGGGAGGGCAGAAGCAGAGGGTTGCACTTGCGAGGGCACTCGCAGGCAAACCTGAGATTTTGATACTGGATGATATCACCTCTCGACTTGATACAGAGACAGAAACTGCTCTATGGAAAATCCTGAATGAAAAATTCCCCTCCATTACAATGGTCATTATTTCCCATAAAATTGCATCACTTATACATTCCGATGAGATTGTGGTGCTTGAAAAAGGGGAAATAATTGCAAGAGGCAGCCACAATGAATTAGTGAATACTCCTGGAATATATCAGGATATATATAAATTCCAGATGCTATAAGGCGGTGAACATCTCCGACACCAAAAGTGACCAAAGAAAAGATTTGTAATTTGTACGACTGACCCCGAAAATATCATAATTGCTATGTTAACCCTACAAAAAGTATTGACTTTTTGTAGTGTGAATGTTATATTTGGTGTATGATTACAATTGAAGAAATTTTGGAGAGACATCTGTTAGAGAGGAAGATTTTTAATGATGTTGTGAGTTTTCTGGATAGGCCTGAGGCCCTTGTTATAACAGGCCCAAGACAGTCTGGAAAAACCTCCCTTCTCTTTTTGATTGCAAAATATATACTGGAAAAGAAAAAGGGAAATATTTTCTATTATGACCTCAAATTTCCTGATGACCTGGAGTTATTAAAGAACCTTTCTTTCCCTTCCACATTACCTGAAAATAGTTTCCTCTTCATAGATGAAATTCAGTATCATCCTAACCCCGACAAACTTATAAAACTTACCGTAGACCATCTTAAAGGAAAGGTTAAACTAATAGTATCAGGTTCTTCCAGCCTCAAACTCCGAAGTAAATTTAAGGAAGCCCTTGTTGGAAGAAAGATAGAATTTGTCCTTTTTCCGCTTTCTTTTGAAGAATTTTTGCTATTCAAAGGAAGAAAGGATATTCTGG
>WFRC01000014.1 GCA_015486685.1 Caldifarciminota bacterium | reverse complement strand
TCCTACATTGTGGTGTGTCTTTATGGTTGCAGAAGGCCCCAGCACATTTTTTGATTCAATCCTATCCGGATATAATGTGCCCTGAATCAAATATTTCGCTCCTATTTTTTTTGCTTCTCTCTCAAATATTCTGATAAACTTTTCTCCGATGATTTTTCTCTTTTTTTCAGGTGATTTTATACCCTTTAATGCTGAAAGAAATTCCTTTGAGGCATCCACAATCTTAAGATTTGTTTTAAGTTCATCTATAAAAGTTTTCTCTATTTCTTTTGTTTCATCTTTTCTCATAAGCCCTGTATCTACATAGATTGGAGTAAATTTTTCTCCCAATGCTGTATGAGCAAGCACAGCACATACAGAGGAATCAACCCCTCCAGATAATGCCAGAATGGCCTTTTTATTCCCTACTGTTTCTTTAATTTCATTTATGGCATTTTTCGCAAAGGATTGCATTTTCCAGTTTCTGTCTGCTCTACATATTTTAATAACAAAATCCTTTAAAATTTCTTTCCCATACTCTGTATGCTTTACCTCTGGATGGAATTGTATCCCATAAATATTATCTTTCTTTATCGCTGCATAAGGTGAATTTTTGGTTGATGCAATTACATCAAATCCTTCTGGCGGCAAAACAATTTTATCACTATGGCTCATCCAGACCCCTATTATTTCAGGCAATTCAGAAAACAGCAATCCTTTTTTGGTGATATTTAATTTAGCATACCCATATTCCCTTGATTTTGCCTTCTGTACTTTTCCATTAAAATAATGGGTAATAACCTGCATACCATAGCAAATACCTAATATAGGCTTATTTAAGTTAAAAATATCAAAATCAGGGATAGGAGCCTTTTTTTCATATACACTTTTTGGACCTCCTGAGAGAATAATACCTTTTGCAGTTTTTATCTTATCAGGAAAGATATTATAAGGAAGAATTTCACTCCTAACTTCCAATTCCCGGATTTTTCTTGCAATCAATTGGGTATATTGAGAGCCAAAATCCAGCACTGCAATCCAGTTGGTATCTGTTGAGTTTTTCATATCATAAAATAATATTTTTCAAGAAAAAGTCAAGAAAAATCTGGATATCTTAATTCTTTACCTGGTATCCAACATACAACCTCTCTTAATCCTATTAGATAGCAAGCATTTTACCCCGTGAAATAGATTTTGTCATCTAACGGGGCAAGCGGGATAAATTTCCACATAAGGGGAAAAAATAGCGCAAAGATTTCTTAGACTGGTAGATGTTTTTATTTTTTTTCTCTGCCAAAGTTGACTATTCTGCTTCTCACCAATTCCCTGTTGGATACAATTAAAATTGCCTTTTCATCCTCTATAATCTTTAACTTTGTGCTTCTTAACCCGATGGATTCAACAATACCTTTCTCTCCTGAAGGTAGTTTTATCCTCTCCCCTATTTTGAATGGTCTATCTATCATTATTGTAAATCCTGCCAGGATGTTTTCAATTATCTCTCTTGAAGCAAGTGCAACAGCTAGAGAACCCACGCCAAGTGCAGTAATAATACCAGATATATTTTGTCCAAAATGCGAAAGGATCATTGTTAAAGATATTCCATATATGGCAATATTTGCTATCCATTTGATTAGAGGAAGAAATTCCTCGTTGAATTTTGTATCATCTTCCTGAGAGATATTTATTCTATACCATAAGATACAGGCATCTACAATCTTTGAAACCAGATATGCAAAAGCAATTAGAATAGCCACATAAGCCACTCCATCTATCGTCCTCAATACTCTTACCTTAAAATTCAATCTTCTCAATCCAATATAAAGCCCAGTAAGAAAAAATGTATAATATAGAGGATTTTTTATAACTCTGATAATGGTTCTATCAAAAATATAGTCTCTGGTACGCAAATTTTTCATTCGGAATAAAACAACAAGAATAATCTTTGCGACAATCCCGGAACCAATAAAAATCCCAACTAAATTTACAAAATCCCATATATTTTTAGTCATAAACCACCACCTTTCATCTGCATATTGTATTATACAAAATTTTATCTATATGTCAAATAGTTTTTTAAGATATTGAATATACTCTACACAAAGAAAACGGGGGCTAAGCCCCCGTTTTCTTTACCTGATAATTATTGCCTTCTTCACATGGTCAAGAGAACTAATGATAAAAACATAAATACTTCCTGTTAATGTCTGTTTATAATTTGTTGTAATTCTATTAATGTTGCCCTTAAATTACTTCTGAATATAAAAAAAACTTTCCATTTGTCAAAATAAAAAATACTTTTCCTATTTCTTTGATAGGATTAATAAAATTAAAAACATAGATTTTATGTTCCAGCCAAAGCAGAAAAAGTGAAAATTTATGACTGGCTACGATGAACAGAAACAGCAGGAAAAACCAATAGAAATAAAATGGATATGATACTAAGTGCGATGCCTATGCCAAATATGTCTGCCAAATAACCTATTGTCGGCGCCAACACTGCCATCAAGATTGTTTTTATCTGAGATTCTACACTTAACCCTGATGCCATTACTTTATGGGATATATTATCACTTATATAGGCAACATTCATTGGACGCCTGAGATTCTGGATGATATATAAAAGTATAAAGGCAACCACAGAAAGCCAATATATCTTAAATGTTGTTGAAATACCTGAAATAAAAAGTAAAATTCCTCCAGAAATAAATGTCAGATTTATAGCATAAGGCAAAGATTTCATCCTTTTAACAAAAACACTTGCATTTCTTGACGCTGTGCTTGTTAATATATACAGGAAAAAATATACGATGCCTACTATTACAGCAATTCTCTGCATACCCGTAAAATAGAGAAAAACAGGTAAGGCTAATGCCTGTGCTTTTAAAATCGGCTGAAGATAATCCTTTGAAGATTTAAAAAATCCATCGAAAACAGAGGAATTGAATATCGCCTTTAATGCCTCCCTGCTCTTAAACATACCCATAAATGCGCCCCAGGTGATTCCAAATCTTTGACGGAGTCTTTCCTTAAAATTTCCCTTTACCACTGAGATTTCACCATCTAAATATGCAGGATATGAAAACATCAGCAAAAGTCCCAATATATACGGGATTATGGACATCAGAAATACAGGACGATAACTCTTCGTATTAAAAACAATCAATAATGCAATTAAAGATGATATTGCTGAACCGAATTGGGAAAAGGAGCGCGTATGCCCATAATATTCCACCTTAATATCTTCAAGCCCTTTAATCCTGAGATATTCTAATATCATTGCCTTATGTGTTCCACTCCTGAATGCCTCTCCTGCTGCAAAAAATATCATAGCAACAACATAAATCAGAAAATGCGGGAATAAATAGAATATTGCAAATGAAATCAGATATGAGGCAAATGCCGCAATCATTGATTTTCTCCTGCCATAGGCATCTGCAACCACACCTGTCGGAATCTCAAATATATTTGTGGATATTTCCCTTACAGAAAATAGAATACCAATCTCTAAAAATGACATTCCCATTTCTCTGAAAAACAGAATAATAAATGGGTCAAAAAATCTCTGGTTTTTCAAAAAACCATAGAGGCAAAATTTCAGATACATTTTATTTACAGGGATATAATTTTGTTTCATCGAGGTTTTTCGGGGTCAGTCATACAAATTACAAAACTCATTTTTCGGTTTGAATATCAAGGATTTAGGAGAATTGTCAATTGTCAATGCCTGACCCTCCTGTTTTTTACAGCATTGAAAGATATTTTTTTATCTCAAAATCTGTAATCCTGATTTTATAATTCTCCCATTCTGCCTTTTTGTTGGCAATGTATTTTTTGAAAAATTCTTCCCCAAAGGTTTCTTTAACAAGACTACTTTTTTCTGTTGATGATATTGCAGAATTCATAGAATCCGGGAGGGCATCAATCCCGTATGACTTTCTTTTTTCTTCATTCATCTGGAAAATATTTTCTTCAATTGGGGCTGGTGGTTCTATCTTTTCTTGAATGCCTCTTAATCCAGCCGCAAGCATTACAGAAAAACATAGATAAGGATTTGTTCCCGGGTCTGGTGCTCTATATTCTACCCTACAGGCAGATGGATTATGTAGTTTAAAAGCTGGTACCCTGACAAGTGCTGATCTATTTTTTCTTCCCCACGAAATATACACAGGTGCTTCATATCCAACAACAAGCCTTTTATAAGAATTTACCCACTGGTTTGTAATGGAGGTAATTTCTTTTGAATGTTGTAAAAGCCCAGCCAGATAATGTTTCCCAATCTCTGAAAGATGGTAATTATCTGTTTCTGAGAAAAATGCATTCTTGCCATTTTGAAATAGGGATTGATGAACATGCATACCCGAACCATTTTTCCCAAAAAGTGGCTTTGGCATAAATGTAGCGTATATGCCTGTTATATCCGCAACCTTTTTTACAATGTGTTTTGCGATTTGAATCCTATCAGCAATCCTTAGTGCATCGTCATATCTAAAATCAATTTCATATTGATTTTCAGAAACCTCATGATGAATAGCCTCTACCCTTATGCCTGCATTGGTTAAAATTCCTTCTGTTTTTTCCAGGGCATGCATACCCCTATCATAAGGGAAAATATCAAAATATCCTTTTCTATCTATTAAACTGATATCCTTATTATTCAGAAAGTAAAAATATTCCAATTCAGGTCCTACATAATAATCAAAACCTATATCTTTTGCCCTTTTTAATGTATTCTTTAATATATATCGTGGAGAAGATGTATAAACTTTTCCATCTGGAAATGTAACATCGCAAATAAGTATAAAGTTTGAATCCCCCCTTCCCCAATCAACAAAATATGCGGCATCAAGGTCTGGTTTAGCCGTCAAATCAGACTCCTCAATCCTTACAAAACCTTCAATAGAAGAACCATCAAAATTTATCCCCTCATCTATAGCCTTTTCTAAATCCTTAGATGTTATTGTAAATCCTTTCATCATTCCCAGAATATCGGGAAACCATAACTGCACAATTTTTATATCTTTTTCTTTTATAAAGGTTAATATTTCATTCTTATCCATAAATCACCTTAAAAAAAATTAAGAGTTGATGAAAATCCAATCCCAATCTCAAATGTAACAAAGTATGGAAGATCTTCATTATTTGTTACTCCCAAATTAACTTCCGGAAAAGCAGTTACAATACCATTCTCAAATACAATAGTCCCCATCCGCACATTCATAAGGACATCACGACTGCCTGAAATTCCGATACCTCCTCCATAATAAACAACAGAATTCTTACTCCTTGCCAATTTCACTATGTCAATAATCCATAAAGGAGCACCTGGATGGTCAAAACCTTTGATGTCAAGAAACACCCCACTTGATTTTTGCCAATACCTTAAAAAGAATGAAAAACCGCCAACAAGATTCTTGTAATGCGCGCTTCCATCGTATGTATAAGCTTGCGAAAGAGCAACTAATAAAGCACCAC
Organism: Caldifarciminota bacterium; assembly: GCA_015486685.1. Classification (GTDB taxonomy): domain Bacteria; phylum Hydrothermota; class UBA3072; order WFRC01; family WFRC01; genus WFRC01. Next base: position 1,388 of record WFRC01000014.1, on the reverse strand, counting down.
CATAAGAGAGATGAGAACCTTTGTTTATTTTTTCCGCAAAACTCTGGGCTTTATTTTGAAAATACATTTTTAAGTCTGAAAGTATATTCACTGCAAGGGAATCATAATTCGAAACGATATTGTAGGTATTCTCGTAAGAAGGCATTCTGGAATAAGAATAGACATAATATAATCTTATGCTAATTTTACCCATAGAAGAAAGGGGTCTCTCTTCTATAATCATTGATACAAAATTTTTCTTAGCTTCTGCCTTTGCATTTAGAAGATTATCTATCTGCCCCACTGCATCAACAATAGTAAAGCCTCTGTTATATCCTTGATTTACAAGCGAAGCATTTAGATTTTTTAGCAGTGAAATGGATAAACTATCCTTCAATGTTGAAAATGTCAAAAATGTGTAAGAAGGTGAATAAGCAGTGCCCGTAGGATTATACTGGCTTAATAAAATTAATAAATATAACATTTTACCTCCTTTGTTTAAAAGTTAGAAGTAGAAACTGAGAAGTGGGAAGTAAATCCCAATCCCCAAATCCAAATAATTTCCGTTAATCGTAAATCGTCATTCGTTAATCGTAAAAAAACAGCCGAAAGCCGATGGCAGTTAGCCGTTAGCAAAAAGACACCTACATCTCAAACTCAGGCAGAAGCCTTGTTCTGTCATTGCGAGCCTACCAGAGGTAGGCGTGGCAATCTCATCTGTTTTTCGTTTATTTCGTTCATTATTTACAATAAATAACAGCGAAGCGTAATATACAACGAAGTGTAATAACGCCGAAGGCAAATAACTAATCTTTTTCTTAACTTTCAACCTTTAACCTTCAACATTCAACTATTTCCGTATCACCATATCACCGTATCACCGTTCTTTGTAAAATAATCGGGATTAGGAAATCCCTCCTACATCAATCTGGCAAATATCCTTTTAGCGGTCAGCGGTAGGCGGATAGCGGTTAGCGTCTTCATTCCTTTTAACCTTCAACATTCAACTATTTCCGTATCACCATATCACCGTATCACCGTTCTTGGTGAGGTAATCGGGGCTGAGAGAAGCCCCTCCTACAATAAACTCTACTAACTCTATAAACTCAAGAAACTCATCCACCTCTTAGTTATATAATTTTTTTAATTTTGTCAACAATTTTTTTACTATTATTCTACTTTTCTTCTTCCTTCCATGGCACGCAGCAGAGTAAGACTATCAGCAAGGTCAATGCCTGAGCCAATGGAAAGCCCCTGGGCAATTCGGGAGATTTTAACCCCAAAAATTTTCAACTTACCTGCGATATACATTGCGGTTGCCTCACCCTCAGTTGTAGGGTTAGTAGCAATAATCACCTCTTTGATATCTCCATTCTTAACCCTTTCTACCAACTCTTCAATCCTTAAAT
>WFRC01000013.1 GCA_015486685.1 Caldifarciminota bacterium | reverse complement strand
GATGGCAGCAGCAAAGCAGAGTTTATGGAAAAATTTGTTGGTACCCTGAAAGAATTATTCAAAGAAATGTTTAACACTGAAATCCCATTTGAACCCGATGCAGAGGATGAGAGATACTGTACCTATTGCCCATTCTCTGCAATGTGCAGAAAATAACCTATTACTCGTTTTCAGATAAAAATAGTTCCGAGTTTCAAGTTCCAGGTTAAAAAGCAGATTATAGCCTTCAGCTGATAAATCAACGAAGGTATAGTTAACAGGGTATAGGGTATAGAACTTTGTTATTACCCATTAATCCATTTGTGAACAATCATTTTACCATAGTGTCACAGAGTCAAGCACCGTCCCCACCACCAAAAAAATCCTTGACTTATTCAATATATTTTGTATTTATGTATATGTTTGGTTTTGGCGGAAAGGATAAAATTATAGAAAAGGCGAGGAAGATTTCTCTCGCAGGTAAGAAGGATAGGGCATTGGGAATTCTTGAGAACGCTATAACAGGGGAAGAAGATGACCTGCCTCTTATTCTGGAAATTATCGATATCTATTCTCAGGATAATAGAACAGCAGAAATTGTTATATGGCTCAAAAAGGGAGAAGTGCTCTCTACCCAGGCAAAGCAGGAAATGCTTGCAAAGGCGGAGGATATTTACTATGCTACTAAATCCGCTCCTATCGCAGAATATCTTCTCGAAAAGAAAATATCAAAGGATGATTTTGATGGCGTATGGAGGATTATAAGTGAAATCTCAGAAACAGAATACAAAAAATTACTAAAAAGATATGAAAATCTTATAAATAATATCATTAAGAATAGGCCACCAGAGGAATGGTCAAAGCGGGATATCAACAATATTTATATCACTGCAATCCTATTTGAAAAGACAGATTTTAATAAAACCCGTGAAATGTTCAGAAAGGTTATTGATACCCACAAAGAAGAAATCCCTCGCGTGGAAAGAGAACTATACAGGTCTATGAGAGAAATGTTTGGTGACCCTGGACCGCACCTTCTTCTTGGATATTTGATGTTTAGAAAGGATGAGCCTACAAAAGGTTGCGATGAGATAAATAAGGCAGTAAGCAGAAATGAGAAAATAATACCCGATGCAATACAAATACTTGAAACATTTAAAGATTCAGGTGGATGCGTATTGGAACTTTTGTCTAATCTATATATAAAGTTAGGTGCAGCAGATAAAGCAGTAGGGATTGTTGAAGGTTTAGATGTAGAAAACGCTATTCAGAAATACAGAACAATGCTTTCAGCAAAAAGCGGCTCAGCAGATGTAAGATTAAGGTTGGCTGATGCCTATAAAAAGGCTGAAAAGTTTAGAGAGGCAATTACTGAATATCTGAATGTAATTGAGGATGCCCCCGAGAAAAAAGATTATATATTAGATGCCTTGAATGAAATTATGGGAAGGGAGATTCAAGATAGTGAAGCCCTTTTCAGGGCAGTGCGGCTTTATACCAGATTGAATGAATATGATAAAGCATTTAGCATACTTTCGAATATATTTAAATATTCGCCTGAACTTTCATCAGAGATTATTGAAGAGGCAAAGGTAATCCTTGAAAGTGCCCCGGAAAATATTCGAGGAATTCAATTATATGCAATCTTGATTGCGAAGAAGGGAAAACCAGATGAGGGTATTGAAAAGATTGAGGAACTTGCTGGTATGGGTGAAAATGGGCTTACACTTGCAAAGGAAGGTTTAAGGCAAATATTAAAATTTCATCCCGAGCATAAGATCGGAACTATTTTAAGTGCTATACTTGAAATGAAGAATGCGGCAAAAAAATCCTCTGAGATGCTGAATGAGATAATAGAAAAAGACCCTGCACAATCGGGATTTATTGTCAAGAATATTGATAAGTGGATGAGAAAACATCCGGATTATGGGCAGTCTGCTGTAGATATATATAAAAACTTAAAAGCCGAAAATCTTCCCCCATTTACCTTACCTTTTGCTATTGCAGAGGCATTGGCTGTCCTGAATAAATGGGATGAGGCAAAAGAATATTATCTGAAGGCATTGAAATCACAAAAGGAAAAAAAGGGTATAATTCTGCGTTCCCTGATAAGATATGCACAGAAAGGTGAAAAGGGACCAAATCTTGTGCTTCTTGATATCTATACAGAGTTAAAAGAGATTGATAAGGTTTCTTCCATTGTTCAGGAAATTGTAGATAAATATCCTGATTACCTCAAAGAAGGTATTACATATCTTACAACCTTACTCAAATCATATTCAACACCATCTTTGTATATCGTGCTTGTAAACCTTTTGCTTAAAGGAGAATTCTATGACGAGGTGATTGAATATGGTAAGAGGGCAATGGATGTTATTCAGGAAGAAAAAAGGGCACCTATCTATTTTGCCCTTGGAAAGGCATATATAAAGACGAAAGATTATCGCTCAGGTGCGGAGTTGATAAAAAAGAGCACAGAGATGGATAAAGCATTTGTGAAAGAGGGTATTGAATTTTTGGAGGATTATATAGGGCTGAAAAACATTGCTGTTTCAGAGAATCTATCAGGGCTCTATCAAGCAGATAGAAAGTATGACCTTGCGGCTAATGCACAATTTGAAATCTATAAATTAAATCCTGAAAAGAAAAGTGAGGTGATTGGAAGACTAAGGGAAATTCTGGACGAAGCACCTGTAAACCCCACTGTCCATCTGAGACTGGGTGAAATATTGCTGTCGTCAGGAGAAAGAGAAGGGGCTCAACATATAAGAAAGGCAGTAAGGTTTAATCCCTCCCTATTTGAGGAGGCAGTAAATACACTTTCAGGGTTCAAGGATTCATCCCTCTATGGATTTATCTCTTATCTTATAGGAGAGATGTATGAGGAAAAAGGTAAAGATAACGATGCAATTAAATATTACATTTCCGCATATTGGCAGGAAGAAGAAAAGAGAAAGGATATATTTCAGGATATAAGAAAGATTGTTTTAAGAAACAATATCCTTCCGGATATCGGAATTTCATTGCTAAGTGTTTATGCCCGGGAGGGTTTCATTGATGAAATTGCAAACATCCTGAATAAGATATATGAAAAGGAAAATGTGCTTGGCACAAAAATTCTTCAAGAAACAGATAAGGTTTTTGGGGATAAGGTGCCGGCGAGAATGAAGATGCTGAAGGCAAAAATCTTGAAGGATAAAGAAGATGAAGTGTCTGCCTATTCTCTATTGAGAGAGGCATTTGATGAAGACAATGCACTTGCTGAACCTATCAAAAAAACATTAGAGGGATTTAAGAAGTTCAACCCTGCCTCACTGTTGTCTGATATACATATTTATCTCAAGGAGTGGAATAGAGCAATTGAGGTTGCCCTGTCACTGTCTATAGATGAAGAAAAAGAAAAATTAGAGAAGGTACTTGAAGGGAATCCTGATATGGATGAAGTAAAAAAGAGGTTGGGAATTATATACATAGTTGAAGGGAATAAAGAAATGGCAAAGTCCATTTTAACAGGTGTTCAAGAAAAGGAAAGTGAAGAAAGGGTAATTCTCTGGGCTCTTGGAGAAGGGGAAATGCCTGGGGCAGAGGAAATAAATAATATAAGGAAGATGATAATTCAGGAGAAGGCGAAAAATGCACCCCCTGAAGAAAAATTTTCTCTATTGCTTAAAATAGGTGATTATGATAGTGCAAAAGATGCTGTCAATGAGATAACAGAGGAAAATGAAAAGAAACTTGCAATGAGCAGACTATATAAAACCAAAGGCGAATTTCAAAAGTCTGTGGATATGCTTATTAGTATACCCAATCAGAGGGATATTTTACCCGAAATAATAAATAACTTAATAGCGTTAAAAAGATTTAATGAAGCATTTACAATTACCCAAATAGCAAGGAATAAAGGGCTAAATACAGATGTGGTTGAAAACCAGATAATGAAAAACTGGAAAAGAAAAAAGGTAATAGATGTATTGGCGAAAAGACTGCCGAAAGCGAAAAAAGTGGGAAGTGAGAAGTGAGAAGTGGGAAGTGAGAACTAAGAAGTGGGAAGTGATACTTAAATGCAAAATGAAGAGGCCGTGAAGCGTAAGGCGTAAATCGTGAAGCGTAAAATGTAAAAGGATATCAAGAGATAGTTGAAAGTTAAAGGTTTAAGGTTCAAAGTTGAAAATTGCAGGTTAAAAAATGTAAACAGGAAAAGTGGATACTTTCTCTTTAATTTTTTACTTTTAACATTTAACCTTTTACCTTTAACTGTTTGCAATTTGAATTGTTTGCAAAGCAAACAAAGGAGGTAATATGGAAATATGCCCATTTTTATCAAAATATAGAATGGTAAAAGAGGAAATAAAAGCCGATGATGGTACTGTGATTGAGGAAAGGGAAAAACCTGTTCTTGAGGAGATAGAATGTAAAAGAGAAGATTGCCCCCTGTATGATAGGGAAAGAGGAAAATGCTCATTGGCAAATATTATGGAAGTCAAAAGATTTCCTGAACTTATAGAAAAGGTAAATCAGGGGTTAGAGACAAAAACAGGCGAGTTAAAAACAGGTATAGATGAGGGCATCAAAAGTATAATAGAAAAAGCAGGTGCATTCTATGAAGGTATGAATACCCACCTTGACAATTTCAATAAATTTATAGAGAAATATGGAGAATATAAAAAAACATTAGAAGATACAATCTTTCACTCATCCGAAGACATTTCCCATAAAATTGCAACTGTTTCAGAAAATATAGAGGGCAAATTTTCTACAATCTTTGAGGATATAAAAGGCATATTCAAAGAAAATTTCCAGAAGATTATAGATAACCTCATTCCAATAAATGAAAAACTTGGGGCATTGGATGAGATAAAGGAAAAGGTAGAAAAAGGGTATAAAAGGATAGAAGAAACCCTTGCACAAAATATCTCGCAAATTTCCGATGTAATGAAGAATATATTAAACACCCAGAACAGTGCTTACGAAGAATTAAGGGCACTTACATCATTGAATCAGTCTATAAAGGAGAATTTAGAAAAATTTGTATCAGAAGAAAAGGAGGTAAAAACAACAGTTGGATCTTACCTTAATGAGATAAAGCAGGAAAGGGCTGAAATGAAAAAGTTGAGAGATGCAGAAGAGGCTGAAAGGGCAAATGATAGGGCAGTTTATTATTATTATACGGGAAATAAAGAACTTTCCTTAAAGCAATTAGAAAAGGCAGAAACCCTTTCACCAAATAAATTAGAAGTAATTATCAACAAAGGTATGGTTTTATCCTCTCTTGGTAAAAAGGAAGAAGCATTGGAGGTATTTAGAAAAGCCCTTGAAATTGAGCCAACCGCAGCAGAAGCATTTTCAGGAATAGGACTGATATATTTCAATTCAGGTGAGATTGACCAATCAATAGAATTTTTCAGAAAGGCATTGGAATCTGATAAGGATTATGCAATGGGATATGCAAATTTAGGATTTGCCTTAAAGGAAAAGGGTAATATGGATGAAGCAATTAAGATGTGGGAGAAGGCAGTTTCTATTGACTCCTCTTTAGAGGCTGTACAGGAAGAAATAAAAATATATAAAGAAAGGAGGATTGATGAGTAGTTATTTACAGGATGAAGAATCCCCGTTTGACGAGGTTTTTAAGGAACCTCCCAAAAAGGAAGAAGAGAAAAAGGAAGAGAAAAAAGAAGGAGAGAACCTTCTTGACATTGAACACCCTGAGCATACTTCTCCATTTTCAGAGGAGAGGGAAAATGTGCTCCCAGAATCAGAAGAGAAGTTTCAAGAAAGGACCCTTGAGACTGAGAAAAAATCTCCAGAAGGGGAAGATATACTATCACAGGTAGGAACAGACAAATTTCAGGAAAGAAATCTATTGGGGGAAGAGGAAAAACCTGTGTCTGAAAAGGCAGAAGAAGTAAAAACTCCAGAGAAACCTGAAACCTCCGTAAGTGAACCTGAGGTAGAAGAAAGTTCTAAGTCTAAAAAGGTAGAGGAAGAACTAAAGGCTTCAGAAAACCCTGTATCTGCACCTCCGCTTTCTTCTGAATCTTCTGATTCTAAACCTTCTTCACCTCCAGAATCTGAAGGGAAGATTCCAGAAAGAGAGAAGTATATAAATCTTGTGGTTGATTTGCTCAAAGAAGGTTATTATACCCCTGCTATTGACGCAATAAAAGAGATGGAAAAGGTTGTAAAATAAATTAGATGAAAACTGTCAGGACTGCATTTTTAATCTCAGTATCTGTATTTATATTTATTTTTGTAATTCTGGGAGTATTCCCAAAATTATATCAAGGCTTGGAGTGGAAATCTTATGATTTAAGGATGTTTATGAGATTGGGGCAGGAGCAGTCTCCACCCAACATAGTTATAGTTAATGTGGATGATAAAAGTATTAAAAAATTGGGAAGATACCAACTCTGGCCCAGGTATTATTTTGCACAGGTATTAAAAAATTTAGAACAGGATGGGGTAAAGTTTGTTGGTATGGATTTTATATTTTCAGAACCAGATACTATTCCTGAACAATTAAGAAACATTTATATAGACTATCTTTCTAAAAATCCTGAGGATACAAAACTAATGAATTCTATATTTTCTTCACTTACCTTTGATGGGTATTTTTCTTCAATTATAAAACAATCCGGGAATGTGATATTCCCAATAGTTTTGGAGCCAAAAGGTGCTTGTAAGGATACCCTGCTTGCCAAATTTTCATTAAAAGGTATTTCATCATTATCTATACCGGAATGGGATGGTGTGCTTGCGCCGATTGATATATACTTAAAGAACCTCAAGAATGTTGGTTTTATTAATGTAGTGCCCTCTTCCGATGGTGTCATAAGGCGTGCATATCTTTTCTGGCGATGTAGGAATAATGTATTCCCTTCATTCCCGCTTGCTACCGTATTATCTATGTTCAAACATTATGTAGTGCAGGATAAAAAATTATTATTTCCAACACATTATATTCCTTTAGAAGAGGATGGGAGCTTTCTGATAAATTACTATGGAGGCTTTAAAACATTCCCCTACATTTCATTTTCGGATGTATTTTACGGAAGATTCAAACAGGGATATTTTAAGGATAAAATTGTTCTAATAGGCTCTTCTGCACCAGGACTCTCAGATTTAAGAAATGTCCCTGCATCCGGACAAATGCCGGGGGTTGAAATACATGCAACGGTTCTGGCAAACCTCCTGACAGGCAGGGTAATCAAAAGATTTTCTTTTATATACCTGACCATTTTAAGCTTCATTCTATTTTTCCTTATTTCCATTATAGGTACAAAATTTAAGCCCAGTATTTCGGGAAGCTTCCTTTTAGTACTTTTTCTTGGTTATACTGTTTTTTCATTTTATCTATTTATAAATGACCTTGTTTGGATTGAGATGATAAGACCTTTATTTGGTATTATTTTGAGTTTTATCTGGGGTATAGAATACAGAATAATGGTTGTAGAAAAGGAGAAAAAGAGGATGAAGCAGATTTTTTCAAGATATGTGCCCGGTGAAGTTGTGGAAGAAATTACAGGTAAAGAGGTGAAATTGGGCGGAGAGAGGCAGGAGGTAACAGTGCTATTTTCTGATATTCGTAATTTCACAGCAATGTCTGAGAAAAAGGACCCTGCCTTTGTTGTTCAGGACCTGAATGAATATTTTGAACTAATGTCTAAAATTATCTTTGCATATAATGGGATGATAGATAAGTATCTTGGCGATGGGATAATGGCTATTTTTGGTGCACCTATCCCATTTCTCGGGCATGCAGATAAAGCAGTATTATCAGCAATTGATATGGTAGAAGAGGTAAAAGAATTAAAAAAGCGGTGGGAAAAGATAGGAAAGAAGGGCTTTGATATTGGTATTGGTATAAATTCGGGAGAAGCGATTATAGGAAATATAGGTGCAGAAAGGAGGATGGATTATACGGCAATAGGGGATATTGTAAATCTTGCAGCAAGACTTGAACCCTTGAATAAGGAATTTGGCACAAATATTATCATCAGTGAGTTTACACAGAGAAGGTTGAAAATGGCGGTTAATTTGAGGGACCTGGGCAAAGTGAAGGTAAAGGGAAAAGAGCAGGAAGTGAATATTTATGAGGTACTGAGAAAGGGATGAAAAAATTAGCCAATGTAGATAAAAAAGGGTAGTTAAATGCAAAGTGCAAAAACATCTGCCAGCTCACAGCTGCCAGCCAAAAGATAGCCGAGAGCCGATAGCCGTTGGCAAAAAGACAGGTTAAGGTTGAGGTAAAGAATAGTCCAATTAGT
>WFRC01000012.1 GCA_015486685.1 Caldifarciminota bacterium | reverse complement strand
TAGGCGTGAGCGAATGTAATGAGTGAACAATCTCACAGGCGGGGAGGGGAATTAATGCAAAATGAAGGAGACAGACCAGATAAACTAAATAGATTTATCCCGTGAAATGTGAAACTATTTCACCGGGACGAGATTTTCCTTGACAAAAATATAAAACTTTTTATTATAGAAATATGAAGGAGGAATTTTGTTAATATGAAGCCAGAGGAAAAAGCAAGACGAAAGATTGACAAACTGCTGGAATTAGCAGGTTGGGTAATTCAAGATGTTAAAGAATTAAATCTTGGGGTTTCTTTAGGTGTGATTGTTCGTGAATTTCCTCTTAAATCTGGGTTTGCAGACTACCTGCTCTTTGTTGACAGAATGGCAGTTGGAATTATCGAAGCAAAGCCTGAAGGCACCACATTAAGCGGTGTGGCGGACCAATCGGAAAAATATTTAGCAGGTATTCCTGAAAATCTTCCTCATATCCAGGAGCCTCTTCCCTTTGCATACGAAAGTACAGGTGTTGAAACCTTTTTTAGAGATATAAGAGACCCTGAACCTCGTTCTCGGAGAGTATTTGCCTTTCACAAACCTGAAACACTTATGGGATGGCTTCGTCAAAGTGATACTTTAAGAACAAGACTTCATCATATACCACCTTTGATTACAGAGGGGTTAAGGGGTTGCCAGATAGAAGCCATCAAGAATCTCGAAGAATCCTTTGCAGAAGCAAATCCACGGGCACTTATTCAGATGGCGTCAGGGGGTGGTAAAACATATACTGCCATTAGTTTCATTTACCGATTGATAAAATTTGCAAATGCAAAAAGAATTCTTTTTTTGGTAGATAGAAATAATTTGGGTCGCCAAACAAAAAAGGAATTTCAACAGTATATATCCCCCGATGATAATAGAAAATTTACAGAACTTTATAATATTCAACACCTTACTTCAAATACATTAGACCCTGTGAGTAGGGTATGTATTACTACTATTCAAAGACTTTATTCAATGCTTAAAGGAGAGCCTGAATTTGATGCAGATATGGAGGAATTATCCCTTTTTGATTTAGTACCAAAGGAAGATAAACTGAGAGAGATTTCCTACAACCCTCAAATGCCCATAGAAACCTTTGATTTTATTGTAACCGACGAATGCCATCGTTCCATTTATAACCTTTGGCGACAGGTGCTTGAATATTTTGATGCATTTATCATAGGATTAACTGCAACCCCTTCCAAACAGACCCTTGGTTTTTTCAACCAAAATCTCGTTATGGAATATAGCCATGAACGGGCAGTTGCAGATGGTGTAAATGTAGGTTATGAAGTTTACAGGATACAGACCAAGATAACTGAACAAGGTAGTAGAGTAGAGGCAGGCTATTATGTAGACAAACGCGATAAACTAACAAGAAAAACACGATGGGAACAATTGGATGAAGACCTTGAATATTCTGCCAGGCAATTAGATAGAAATGTGGTAGCACCCGACCAGATAAGAACGGTTATAAGAACCTTCAAAGAAAAACTCTTTACTGAGATATTCCCTGGTAGAAAAGAAGTTCCAAAAACGCTCATTTTTGCCAAAGATGATTCCCATGCAGAGGACATTGTCCATATTGTAAGAGAAGAATTTGGCAGAGGTAATGAATTTTGTAAAAAAATAACATATAAGACCACAGGCGAAAAACCCGAAAATTTGATTGCCAGTTTTCGCAATTCTTACAACCCCCGCATTGCAGTAAGCGTAGATATGATTTCAACAGGAACAGATATAAAACCTTTAGAATGTATCATATTTATGAGGGATGTTAAATCAAGAATATATTTTGAACAGATGAAGGGAAGGGGAACAAGGACTATCCTTCCTACAGACCTTAATGCCGTTACTTCTGATGCCTCTTACAAAACGCACTTTGTAATTGTGGATGCAGTGGGCGTATGTGAAAACGATAAAACCGATTCCCGACCTCTGGAACGAAAGAGGAATATAGCCTTTGATAAACTTATTATGTCAGTTGCTCTGGGGAATAAAGATGAAGATACACTTACATCTCTGGCTGGAAGGCTTGCCAGACTGGATAGGGAGATAGACGAAAAGGACAGGGAAAACATTGAATCTGCGGCAGAAGGTAGGTCATTAAAAGAAATTATCAATAAATTACTTGATGCAGTTGACCCGGATAAAAAGTTGGAGAAGGCAAAGGAAATTTTCAAAACGGAAATCCCTACAGATGAACAAATAGAAAAAGCCGCTGAGAAATTGACAGAGGAAGCCTGTATTCCATTTGATAATTCAACATTAAGAAATACAATTATTGATATTAAGAAAAGAAATGAACAGATTATAGATACGGTAAGTAAAGATGCTGTAGTCCTTTCAGGTTTTGACAATACTGCAAAGGAAAAGGCTCGTAATCTTGTTGACACATTCAAAAAATTTATGGAGGAAAATAAGGATGAACTCACTGCTTTACAGATTATCTACAATAAATCTTATGGCAAACGCCATCTAACTTATGAAGAAATTAAACAACTTGCCTATGCAATTAAAAAGCCACCTTATCACCTTACAACCGAATTATTGTGGGAATCTTATGAAAAACTGGAGAAGTCAAAGGTAAGAGGTGCAGGACCACAAAAACTCCTAACCAATGTCATTTCTCTTGTCCGCTTTGCAATAGGTGAAAGTGATATTCTTGAGCCCTTTCCTGAAACAGTAACCCAGCGTTTCAATAAGTGGATAAACAAGCAGGAAAAATTGGGAAGAAAATTCACAGAAGAACAAATAGAATGGCTTAAAATGATAAAAGACCATATTGCAACATCTGTGAGTATCGGCATAGATGATTTTGAACTTGCACCGTTTTACGAGAAGGGTGGAGCAGTAAAGGTATATGAAGTTTTTGGAACAGAATTGGATAATGTATTAAAAGAATTAAATGAGGTGCTGGTAGCATAATCAATGTTGAATCATGAATTTTTAGAAAAATTTTAGAAAATTATGTAAAAAATTCAAACTTTCCCTTGACATTTTTTTTTACATTGTTATATTTAAGTGTAAAAAGGAGGCATTATGATTAAATTAGGGAAAAAGATAAAAAAATTGAGAGAATCCAGAGGTATCACTCAGCAGAGGCTTGCGGAAATGTTGGGGCTTTCGCGGCCAACAATTTCGCAAATAGAAAAAAATGAAAGAGATATCTCTGTTGAGGAATTATTCAAACTGTCAAAGATATTTAATGTTTCTGTTGAGCAGTTGTTGGCTTTGGAGAAAGAACCGAGGGTTATTATAAAAGAAAGCAAAAAGCAAAAAAAGAATAAGAAAACACAAATCAGGGTAAATGTTCCGCAGAAAAATTTAAAGAAGTTTAAGGAAGTTTTACTATATATACTTAATAAAATAGGTTCTAAACCAAATATTGGAGAAACAGTGATATATAAACTCCTTTACTTTATTGATTTTGACTATTACGAGAAATATGAAGAACAATTAATAGGTGCAACTTACATTAAAAATCACTATGGACCAACCCCTGTTGAATTCAAAAAGATAGTCGATAGAATGGTTAAGAATAAAGAGATTGTGAAAATTGAAGTCAACTATTTCCAATATCCGCAAACAAAATATTTACCTCTAAGGAGACCAGACCTTTCTGTATTGAAGAACGCTAATGAAATTAAATTGATAGATAATGTTTTAGACAGACTTTCGGATAAAAATGCTTCTGAAATCAGTGAGTATTCACATAATGATGTTCCCTGGCTAACAACAGAAGATGGAGAGAAAATAGAATATGAATCTGTATTTTACAGAACTCCTGCTTATTCTGTGAGAGAATATAGTGAAGAGATTTAATGAAATTTTAAGACTGCCTGAGTTTGAGAAGGACATTAAAAAACTCCTTAAAAGATTTAGAACCATTAAAGAAGATTTGGACATTTTTATAGAAAACCAAATATATCTCTATCATAAATTGAATATTGACAACAAAGGCATTTTGCAAATTCCCAGTTTACATATTGATAACCCCAAAATTTATAAAGCAAAGAAGTTTGCCTGCCGTTCGTTAAAAGGGAAAGGTGTGAATTCTGGTATCAGGGTAATTTATGCCTATTTTGAAGAAGAGGATAGAATTGAGTTGATTGAAATTTATTATAAAGGAGACAAGGAAAATGAAGATAAAAAAAGATTGTTGAAGTATTACAAATGAAGGGAGGATTATATTTTATACTCAAAAGATAGGTAGATATGTGCTAACGGAAAAAGGGAAAGAAATTATTAAGGAGATGATATGATGAGATATCGGTGGGATGAGAAAAAAAAGACATTAATCAATAGGCAACTTTATTTATCAAAAATCGAAAAGGGAGAGTAAATGTACTTAAAAAGTCTTCAAATAAAAAATTTCAGATGTATTGAAACCCTAACATTAGAATTTGAAAAAGGGTTAAATGTAATTATCGGTGAGAATAATACAGGCAAAAGCGCAGTTATAGATGCCTTAAGATTATCCTTTAGCATTGGGTTTCAAAGAAGAGAAATATTCTTGTCCCCTGATGATTTTTTTATCAATAGCTCTGGAGAAAAAACTAATGAAATTGAGTTTCATTTGGTATTTTCAGATATTTCAGAAGAGGAACAAGGAATATTTGTTGAAATGTTGGCACTAAATGAGCAAAACAAAGCAGAGTTAAAACTACATATCAGATATGAGTTAATAAATAAACATGGTATAGAAAAGATAAAGTTCAGATATTGGGGAGGCGATAATGAAGGACAAAATATTCCTCCTGAATTAATGGACTTATTTTATTTTGTGTATTTGGGAGCACTTAGAGATGCAGATAGAGATTTAAGACCCAGTAGAGGCAATCGGCTAGGGCAACTTTTTATGAAACTCGAAGACAAGGAGGATAAACAAAAAAAATATGCTGACTCCTTAAATAAGAAGATAAAAGAAGATAAAGAATGGGAAAAATTGATTAATGAGGCTAACAGTAAAGTTAATGACCATCTCAAGAAAATATCAATATTAAATGATCCTCAAACTATTGGAATCAACTTCCTTCCTTTTGAGTTCAAAAAAATAGTAGAAAATATGAAAATGTTTATTCCGTTTAAGCGTATAGTAAAAAAAGAAAAGATGGCTTCAATTTTGGGGGTAGAAATATTGGAAAGATACTTTACTAATCCAGACGAGGACCCCCTTGAATTTAAAAGTGGTTTTAAAGATATTTTAGAATCAGATTCTGAAATTAATGAAGATATTAAAAAAAGAATGGAAGACATCTATGATGAAGCACTAATACGATTTGAAATTGGTCAAAATGGTTTGGGATACAATAATTTAATATATATTGCAACAGTCCTTGGCGATTTATTAGAGAGAAAATCTATGGTGAAAGAAACTTATATTACTTTACTGTTGGAAGAACCTGAAGCACATTTGCACCCTCAACTTCAGGATATACTTTTTAATTACTTTAAGGAAATAGAAAGCAAGAATATTCAGGTTTTCATAACTTCTCATTCACCGACGATAACAGCAAAAACAGATATTAATTCCACAATAGTTTTATATAAACAAAGTGATAAAATATTTAGTTTACCTATTAGAAAATGTCCATTAGAAAGTAAACATAAAAAATATCTTGAAAGATTTCTGGATGTAACTAAATCTCAGTTATTTTTTGCGAAAGGTGTAATTTTAGTTGAAGGTATATCAGAAGCACTTCTACTGCCAGTTTTTGCTGACATTATGGGAGAAAAATACAACCTTGATAAAAATGGCATAGAGGTTATAAACGTAGGTGGAGTTGCATTTGAGCCATTTGCCAAATTATTTAATTCTGACCAGGAAAATGAGAGATTAAATATTAAATGTGCAATTATTACAGATGACGATAGAAGAGATGGAGGAATATCTCCACGAGCTCAGAAAGCAAAAAATTTAGAAAAAGGTCAGTTAAAAGTTTTTCTTGCTAAATATACCTTCGAATATGAATTATTTAATAATGATACTAAATCTTTAATGATCGAGACATATAAAACTTTTCATCCTCGGTTTGAAATAGAAGAAGTAAATATAGAAGAACAAGCAAAAACATTTGTAGAAAAAATAAAAAGTAATAGAGATAAAGCTGAATTTGCTCAAGAACTTTCACGAAAATTATTGGAAGATGAAACCTCAAGAAATAATTTTAGAGTTCCAGAATATATACAGAATGCAATAAAATGGGTGATTGAAGGTAATGAGTAAAGATAGAACAGAAGAAATTATTAATAAAAAAGGCTTGTTTGTTGTAAAAGCAGGTCCAGGAAGTGGAAAAACAACAGCCGTTGCCAAAAGATTGGCTTATATGCTTTCTGACTGGGAATTTAATCATAGAGGAATTGCTTCCATTTCTTTTACAAATGTAGCTTGGCAAGAAATTGAAAAATATCTATCTAAAAACACTGATGTAAAAATACCTATTTCCTATCCTCATTTTCTTGGAACTATTGATAGCTTTATCAATCAATATATCTTTTTACCATTCGGGCATCTTGTAATGGGATGTAAGACAAGGCCAATCTTGGTTGGGAAACCTTATGGAGCTTGGTTTGGTAAGAGATTAGATGCACAATTTGATAATTTTAGTTATAACATATCAGGAGAATTGTTCGCCGAAACTTCAGAAAGAGCTCCAAAAAATTGGAAATCTAATTTTAATATAAAAAATGCAATTAGAAAAATGAAAGAACGATTGAACAAGAGTAGCTATGCAACACAACTGGATGCCAATTATTTTGCAATGAAAATATTAGAAGAATATCCTAAGATTGCAAAAGCATTATCCTATAGATTTCCTGTTATGATGATTGACGAGGCTCAGGATACATCAGAAATTCAAATGAAAATTATTGAGATTCTGATTGAGAATGGATTAAACGAAGTTATGCTCATTGGTGACGCTGACCAGTCTATTTATGAGTGGCGAACAGCCAATCCAAGATTGTTTTTAAAAAAGTATAAGGAATGGCGAGAAAATTCATTAGAATTAGTATGTAATTACCGTAGTTCTCAGAAAATCTGTAATTTTTTCTCAAAGATTTCTTCATTTGATAACATTCCTGAATCAAATAGTGAATTTAAAGATTTTGGTTTTACTCCCCAAATTTGGGGATATAGCAATCAAAACTATAATGAGGTAATCGAAGATTTCCTTAAGTTATGCAAAGATAACAATATTACCTTAAATTCAAAGGATGTTGCTATACTATCTCGGAGCAAAAATTTTTTATCTGATATCAGAGGGGTTAAAATAAATAATAGAAAGGTAAATCCGTGGAAAGATTTAAATTCAAAAAATATTGCAAAGAGTAAATACCTTTTTGATAGGGGTGATTATAAAGATGCCTTCCATCTTTTAGAAAAAGCAGTTTGCAGTATAAAAAACAATAAAAATTTTTGCACAAATGAAGAATTAGAATCTGTTATTAAAGAATATGGTTTTATTCAATGGAGAAAGGAGATTTATAATTTAATTCAGCTCTTACCTGATACAAAATTGAAGTTAGGTGAATGGAAAGAACAAAGCAATAAAAAACTTGAAGAAAACAATAGCGTCATTTCCGAGATGAATTTTCAATTAAATATAAAAAGAAATAGTGCCAAATATAAGTATTCTGAAATGGAATTTGATAAAATATTTAGTAAAGAAGAAGTTAGAATTAATGAAAATAAATATACAATAGGAACTGTTCATTCTGTCAAAGGTGAAACTTTTAAAGGAGTGTTATTGTTTGTAAAAGAAAATCGAGGAAATAGAAAAAAATACGAAGATATACTTAACTCAAGAATCGAAGACAATGAAGAATTACGAATAATCTATGTTGCAATAACAAGACCAAGTAAAATATTGGTAATTGCAATGTCAGAAGGAGATAAAAATGTATGGAAAAGCAAATTTTTTTCAGGAGTAACTTAAATGGCAAATAAAAACAAAATTAATAAACATACTAAACTACTTCCAAGAGGCTGGATGTGGATTAAATTTGAGAATATTGCTGGGATTAATCCTCGGTTCGACAAAGAAGGAATTACTCAAGATATTGAAGTTACCTTTTTACCAATGAGATGTGTGGAAGAATTAACCGGAAAAATAGATTTGTCTATCACCAAGAAGTTATCAAAAGTTATAAAGGGTTATACCCCGTTTAAAGACGGAGACCTATTATTTGCTAAAATTACACCTTGTATGGAAAACGGTAAAATTGCTATTGCAGAAAATTTGCATAATGGTTTAGGATTTGGTTCTACAGAGTTTCATGTTATCAGATTACCGGAAATTTTTCCTAAAAAATTATTTTTCTATTACATGATTCAGGATGAGTTTAGGAAAGAAGCAAAGAGGGCGATGAAGGGCACAGCTGGTCAACTAAGGGTTCCAACAAATTATCTCAGACATCTTAAAATTCCTCTCCCACCCCTCCCCGAGCAGCACCGTATTGTTGCAAAGATTGAGGAGCTTTTTGCGAAACTTGATGCAGGGGTGGAGGCGCTTAAAAAAATAAAAAAACAGATAAAACAATACCGCCAGGCAGTTTTGAAGTTTGCATTTGAAGGAAAATTAACCGAAGAATGGCGCCGAGAAAATAAAGATAAATTAGAAGCCGTAAGTATTCTACTTGAAAAAATAAAAAAAGAAAGAAAAAAACAACAGGGAAAAAAATATAAAGAATTACCACCTGTGGATACACCTGCCTTCCCGTCAGGCAGGTCAAAATTACCAAATTTGCCAGAAGGCTGGGTATGGACGAATATTGTTGGAATAGGAGAAGTGGTAACAGGAACTACTCCAAGTAAATCTAAAAGAGAATATTATGGTAAAGATTTTCCGTTCTATAAGCCAACTGATCTGAATGATGGGTATTATGTTACAAAATCACAAGACAATTTATCTAAGAAAGGAATTGAAAAAGCCAGATTGCTTCCTCCCAACAGTGTTTTGGTTACCTGCATAGGAACAATAGGGAAAACAGGATTTATTAGAGTGGCAGGTGCCTCCAATCAGCAAATAAATGCAATAGTTCCCCAAAAATCAGTTTTGCCTGAATATGTGTATTTTATATGTATCTCTCCACAATTCCAAAAAAGTATTATTGATAATGCTTCAGCAACTACATTACCAATATTAAACAAAAGTAAGTTCGAAAATCTTACAATCCCTCTTCCTCCTCTCCCTGAACAACACAAAATTGTTGAGAAAATTGAAAAACGGTTTGCTATGGCCGATGAAATAGAAAAGGTGGTAGAACAATCACTTAAACAGGCTGAAAGGTTGCATCAAAGTATTCTAAAACGGGCATTTGAAGGAAAGTTAGTGACACAGAACCCTTTAGAGCCACCAGCCAGTGAGTTGCTGAAGCGAATAAAAGCGGAGAAAGAAAGATTGAAAAGAGAGAAAAAGGTGGGTAAAAAAAGAAAGAAAAAAGGTAGAAAAGGAGTATAATAATGGCACTACCTGTGAATATATCTGAATTAATCAATGGGCATATAGTAGAGTGGGAACGAATAGAATTCAAGGAAGGATGGAACCCTGAAAATGTATTACATACGATATGTGCGTTCGCTAATGATTTTAATAATTGGGGAGGGGGGTATATTATAATTGGTATTGAAGAAAAAGATAATAAACCAATATTACCTCCTAAAGGATTATCTAAGTCAGAGATAAATAATATACAAAAAGAACTTTTATCCCTTTGTCATAGAATTAACCCTCCATATTTTTCTATTGTAGAGCCTGTATACTATAAAGATAAATTTATTCTTATCATATGGGTACCAGGGGGGCAAAATCGTCCATATAAAGTCCCTGAATCATTATCTAAAAATAGGAAATCCAATTATTACTACTATATAAGAAGATTTAACAATACTGTTAAAGCTAATCCAGAAGAGGAAAAGGAATTATTATCTCTTACCGCAAAAATACCCTATGATGATAGAATGAACCATTCATATACTATTAATGATTTGAAATTACCGTTAATTCAAGATTTTCTTAAAGAAACTAACAGTGAATTGCATAATATATCTGGTGATATTCCATTTGAACAACTGTGTAGACAGATGGCTATTGTAAATGGTCCACCTGAGAATACAAAGCCAAAGAATGTAGGCCTATTATTTTTTAATGACCATCCCGAAAAGATATTTTATAAATCTCAAATAGAAATAATTATTTTTAATGATGGGGTTGCGGGAGACAACCTGACGGAAAAAATATTTGAAGGCCCTGTACATTATCAAATAAAAAATGCCTTGAATTTTTTGAAAAATGAGATAATAAAAGAATATATACACAAGGTTTCTTATCAGGCAGAAGCTATACGATATTTCAATTACCCTTATATGGCTATAGAAGAGGTATTGGTCAATGCTATGTATCATCGCAGTTATGAAATCTATGAACCTGTGGAGGTGCGTATCCATAAAGACAAAATAGAAATATTGAGTTTTCCCGGAGCTGATAGGTCTATAAAGGAAGAGGATTTAAAGAAAGGGTATCTTGTCGCCCGTAGATATAGAAATAGGAGAATAGGTGAATTTCTGAAGGAATTAAAATTAACAGAAGGAAGGTCAACGGGGATTCCCAAAATTATAAAATCTATGAAAGATAATGGCTCACCACCACCTATTTTTAAAACTGATAGAGAGAGAACATTCTTTTTAGTTATATTGCCTGTTCATAAAGAAGTATTAAAAAAAATTGAAGCACAAGAAGAAGCCTATGTTGAAGCACAAGAAGAAGCCTATGTTGAATTAAATAAAACACAATGGGAAATATTGAAAGATTGTTCTATATCGCCTGTATCCTCAAAAGAATTATCTGGTAAATTAGGGCATTCTACATTATCAGGGAATGTAAAAAAGGCAATTTCTGATTTAAGGGGGAAAGGATTGATTGCCTATACCGTACCGAATAAACCTCGTAGTAAGAATCAGCGATATAAAATTACTAATAAAGGAAAAAGGATATTACAAAGGTTTATGAAGAATGAAACTTCATAAAGAATCTAATTGTACAATAATAGAATCTTTATATCACCTGGAGGTTTTATGAATAATAATACTGTTGGTATTATCAAAAGAGTATGGAACTACTGTAGTGTTTTAAGGGATGATGGTGTGAGCTATGGCGATTATGTAGAGCAGTTAACCTATCTTTTATTTTTGAAGATGGCAGATGAACAGACCAAACCGCCATTTAATAAACCTTCTATCATTCCAGCAGGATTGGGTTGGCAAAGTTTACTGGAAAAGAAAGGTGCTGAACTTGAAATACATTACCGAAAAATCCTTGAATCGCTTGGCAAAGGGAAAGGAATGCTGGGTATAATTTTCAGGAAATCTCAGAATAGAATTCAAGACCCTGCAAAACTTGAACGCCTTATTAGATTGATAAATGAAGAAACCTGGCTTGGCATGGATATTGATGTAAAAGGGGAGATATACGAGGGACTTTTACAGAAGAATGCAGAGGATACAAAGAGTGGTGCAGGCCAGTATTTTACCCCAAGGGAACTGATTAAAGCAATGGTTGAAGTGATGAATCCTGAGCCCGAAATGACAATATGTGACCCTGCCTGTGGAACTGGTGGTTTTTTCCTCGCGGCACATAAATACATATCCAAACATTATAAATTGGATAAAGACCAGAAAAAATTCCTAAAATATAATACATTTAAGGGGTGGGAAATTGTGGATAATACTGCCAGACTTTGTGTTATGAATCTTTATCTTCACGGCATTGGAGGAGATGAAAGCCCTATTATTGTAGCAGATAGCTTGACAACCGACCCTAATGAAAGATTTGATATGGTGCTTACTAATCCTCCTTTTGGTAAGAAAAGCAGTGTTACCATAGTAAATGGTAAAGGGAAAGCCAGCAAAGAGTCAATTGCCTACGAACGACAAGACTTCTGGGCAACTACATCAAACAAACAACTAAATTTTCTTCAGCATGTAAAAACTCTTCTAAAAATAAATGGGAAAGCCGCTATTGTTGTGCCTGATAATGTTCTATTTGAAGGTGGTGCTGGTGAGACAGTAAGAAAAAAATTGCTTCACGAATGTGATGTCCATACACTTCTAAGGCTACCAACTGGTATCTTCTATGCTCAAGGTGTAAAGGCAAATGTTCTATTTTTTGAGAAGAAATCTGCCAGTGAAAAACCATGGACCAAAAAATTATGGATATATGATTTAAGGACAAATATGCATTTTACTCTAAAACAAAATTCCCTAAAATATGAACATCTGCAGGACTTTATCAAATGCTATAATCCAAAAAATCGTCTCAACAGAAAAGAGACAGACCGATTTAAGGCTTTTACATATGATAAACTTATTCAACGTGATAAAGTAAATCTTGATATATTCTGGTTGAGGGATGAAAGCCTTGAAGATATTGATAATCTACCTGCCCCCGACATCCTCGCAAGCGAAATCGCCCAAAACCTCAAATCCGCATTGGAACAATTCAGAAGCGTTGAAGAAAAACTGAAGGAAGCATAATGACTTTAAAGGGGACGGGGTTTGGCATCATGACACTTTCAATGGCTTTAAGATAAGTGGGAAGTAGGGACGTTTATAAGTGGGATAAGTGGGCTCGGTGCTTGTTTTTTTCTTCTTCTATCTTTTTAACCATACCCAATACCCCATCAACTATACCCTATTTATACTAAGCACGAAGCACTACGCACAGGGCACTATGCCCCATCCACCCATTCACACATCTACTCATTCACTAATCTTTTCTTAACCTCAACCTGTTTTAGATTGTTCGCCAAAGGCTCTGAATGACAGAGAAAATGGGGCAAAATGACATCCACCCATCCTGTGAGATTGTTCACTCATTACATTCGCTCACGCCTTCGGCTTCTTCGGAACTTTGTCCCTCGCAATGACAATAGGAGATGTCCTACTATATGCGTGGACAGATGGGGACGGGGTTTGACAGTATAACATTTTTAATGGCTTTTAAACATAAGATTTAGCGAAAAACTTTCAATAGGAGAATTAATGAAAAATAATAAGGCAGACAATGGATTGACTGGCAAGTGGAATAAAGTTAAACCGAAATCTGGTATGTATCTTTTCCCTGGTGATGAAATTTTGCAAAAAGATATAAAGGAAGTGTTTTTTTTCTCAATTTTGCTTGACAAAATGGACAATTATGGGTATTATCTCAAGTGAAAATGAGAATTTCTAATTTTTTATCAAAATTAGCCAAACAGGGTGAAACATTCACTATTGGTGATGCATATAAAATCACCCATATAAGTAAACCTTATTTAAGGAAACTTCTCCATCGGATTGAAAAGAGAGGAGCGATAGAAAGGGTTGAACGGGGGAAATATATTATAATCCCATTATACGGAGAAAAAGGCAAATATACCTTGAATGAATTTGTTATTGGCTCCCTTTTGGTAGAGCCTTGCGCTATCGCTTACTGGAGCGCCTTAAATCATTATGGTTTTACTGAGCAGATACCAGCAACTGTATTTGTGCAAACGATATCATGGAAAGAAAAACAGGAAATTGAAGTTTTTGGGGTTAAATACCGGATTATCAGGATTAAAGAGGGTAAATTCTTTGGTATAAAAAAGGAATGGATTGAAGAAACACAGGTTAATATCACGGACAGAGAAAAAACTATACTAGATTGTCTTGATAAACCACAATATTGCGGAGGGATAGTAGAGGTAGCAAAGGCATTGAGGAATAAAAGATTGGACAGAAAAAGACTCTCTAAATATGCTTACCAGATTAAAAACTCCGGGGTAATAAGAAGATTGGGTTATCTCTGCAATTTTTTAGGCATTAAGATTGATATTTCTCCTGTAAAGACCAAAAATTATCTTTACCTTGACCCAACAATGCCAAAAAAAGGCAGAAAAAATGCAAAATGGCGATTGATTATAAATCTGGATGAGAAAATTCTGGGAAAGCTGGAATGATATTCAAAAATGAGATAAAGCAGAAGGCAAGAGTATCTGGAGTTCCCGTTTCAACAATTGAGAGGGATTATGCTCAGAACTGGATTCTGAAATATTTATCACAGATAGATATGGTATTAAAGGGAGGAACTGGCATAAGAAAAGCGTATATAGAGGATTATAGATTTTCTGATGACCTGGATTTTACTTTGTTTTCGAAAATTACTCCTGCAGAATTAAAAAGAGATGTGAAGGAATCTGTTGAAAAAGCAAGAGAAAAAAGCGGCATTGATTTTACTGAAGATATTGAGTTTCAGGAAAATGATAATGGTTATGAATTTAAGGTTTCTTTTCAAATTGCGCAAAGAGGGACTTCAATAACCAAAATAAAAATAGACATAACAAAAAGTGAAAATGAAAAGATATTACTCCCTGTGAATATAAAGAAAATAATCCATCCATATTCTGACGACTTAAATGCGAAAGTAAAAGTATATGCTTTTGAAGAGATAATGGCAGAGAAGATAAGGAGCCTTTTTCAGAGGACAAGACCGAGGGATTTGTATGATGTCTGGTGTCTATGGGATAAATTGGACATAGAAAAGGTTTTTAAAATTCTCCCCCAGAAGTTCAGGGTAAAAGATGCGGAGATGAATATAAAAAATTTTGAACGAAGGAAGGATGATTTTAAAAATGCCTGGGAAACTTCACTTACACATCAGTTGAAGGATTTGCCCAATTTTGAGGGAATGTTTCTAAAGGTTGTTGAAATAATTAGGTTGATGGAGAAAAAGGTTTGGGAGTTATAATTAAATGGATAAATGGGGATGGGGCTTGTTTTTTTGCTTTTTTCTTAACCTGATTTCAAGAGAAAATTGAGATGCTGAAATAGGGGCTAACAATGAGATGCTTCGCCTTCGGCTCAGAATGATACGGTGAAGAAAGCCCAAGAATGACATTCGCAGGCTAAAGCCTTCGTCTACCACTTTCTGCAAAAATTATGGTTGCTCGCAATGACAATTAGGGTAAAATCGCCCTTTTTTTACCCTGTCAGATGCCAAAATTTGCCTTACGGGATAAACTCTATCATTTTTTTGCTACTCCCTTTATTTTTTTGATTTTTTTATGTATTTTCCCTTGACAGGATTGAAATTATGCTTATTATAATGCGAAAAGTGAAAATATTTGCGAAAAACCCTACCTAATGAACTTATACAGGAAGGGAAAAGTGGGGGTATGTGCTTTTTTAAATGCTGGCGTAACTCAGCGGTAGAGTAGCTGATTTGTAATCAGCCTGTCGGGGGTTCAATTCCCTCCGCCAGCTAAGAAGAAGATAGTTCTTTATTTAGGGGAGGTTCCCGAGTGGTTAAAGGGGGCAGACTGTAAATCTGTTGGCGAAGCCTTCGGAGGTTCGAATCCTCCCCTCCCCAGATATGCGGGGATAACTCAATTGGTAGAGTTCCAGCCTTCCAAGCTGGTTGTTGCGGGTTCGAGTCCCGTTCCCCGCTTTTGCCCATGTAGCTCAGTGGGTAGAGCACATCCTTGGTAAGGATGAGGTCACCGGTTCAATCCCGGTCATGGGCTGATACTTAAATGAAAAATGAAAAGTGCAAAATGATAAAACTCGTGAGGCGTAAAGCGTAAATAGTGAGAGGTAAAAGGAAAAAGGTGAAAGGATATTAAAAAATAGTTGAATGTTTAAAGTTGAAGGTTAAAAGTTGGAAGTTAAAAACGAGATAAACCAGATAGACTAAATAGACTAAATATTTCCGCATTTCGTATTATTTTTGGCGGAAAGCGTTTGGCAAGTTTAGCTCTGAACTTGAAACTTGGAACTTTAATGTAAGGAGGTAAATAAAATGGCGAAAGAGAAGTATGAGAGGACGAAGCCACATGTCAATGTAGGGACGATAGGTCATGTAGACCATGGGAAGAGCACATTAACATCGGCGATGACGAGGGTATTAGAGACGAAGGGTTATGCGAAGTTTGTG
>WFRC01000011.1 GCA_015486685.1 Caldifarciminota bacterium | reverse complement strand
GCAATTCGGGAGATTTTAACCCCAAAAATTTTCAACTTACCTGCGATATACATTGCGGTTGCCTCACCCTCAGTTGTAGGGTTAGTAGCAATAATCACCTCTTTGATATCTCCATTCTTAACCCTTTCTACCAACTCTTCAATCCTTAAATCCTCCGGAGAAATTCCATCAATAGGAGACAAGACACCTCCTAATATATGATATTTTCCATGAAAAGCCCCCGAAGATTCAATGGCAAAAAGGTCCGCAGGTGTTTCAACTACACAAATTAGTGAATCATCCCTATTAGGATTCGCGCATATATCACATATTTCTTTATCCGTGATATTCCCGCAAATTTTGCAAAATCTTATATTTTCACCCGCCTCTCTCAAAACATCCGACAACTCTTTTCCATATTCCTTATGAGAAAGTATATAAAAGATAATCCTCTGGGCACTCTTTTTCCCAATCCCTGGTAATTGTTGTAGAAGTTCATACAATCTTCTGAAAGAAGCAGGCCAGATATTCATACAGTGAGATTACCTATATCAGGTGGAATCATCATTCCGAATTCGCCTTTTAACTCTTCCATAAGCATAGCATGGCTCTTTTTTATAGCATCATTCAATGCGCCAATAATCAAATCTTCAAGAAATGTTTTTTCATTCTCTCCTATAACATCTTTTTCTATCTCTATCTTAATCACATCTTGCAATCCATTCATTACCACTTTAACCAAACCACCCGCCGCCATACCTTCAATCCTTTCTGAACCTAATTTTTTCTTTAAGTGCTCAAATTTTTGCTTCATCTGAAGCATCATTTGTGGAATATTCTCATTAAACATAATTTACTCCTTAATTTTTGCTTGAAACACCTTAATAAGGTGTTGTGTTATTGGATGGGACAATAGTTCATCTACGCTTTCTCTTTTTGGGGAAACACTTACTGCTCCCTGAGATTCTATCCGAATATCCATCACTTTACCTGTTATGTTGTGTAATACCTCTAAAAATACATCCTTTACCTTATTGAAATATTCTATTTGTGAATCGGGGATTGACACCAATAGCCTATTATCCTGTACTGAAACAGGTGAAATTGAATGGGCAAGTGCTTTTATTCTCTTTTTCCCTGCTGGCAGATTCTGAACCAAATTTTCCCAGAGATTGATTTCCGATTTTCCTCTTTCAACCACAACCTTATTTTTCTTCCCTGTCTCTATATGATTTTCAGGTTGAATATCCGGATGTAACTTTACCTTATCTTTGATTATCTCGCTTATTTTATTTACATCAGGGATTTTAGACATTTTTAACAATTCAACAACAAGAAATGCCTTGGCATATGAAATATTTTTCAAATTTCTTTCTATATTCTCAGCAATAGAAATCATTGCCAGTATCTCATCGGAAGACACATTATCCATAACCCCCTTTACCATATCTTCCCTTTCGGGAAAATCCTCGTCTTTTATACCAATGCTATAAAAAAGGGCAGACTTTAAGAAGGAAATAAATCCTATTGTAAATTCTTCAAAATTATATCCCTTTTCTACAATACCTTCAACATCTTGAACAATGCCCCTTTCATCACCTATTACAATTTTGTCAAGGAGATTTCCATAAATTTCGTCCTTTACAAAACCAAATATTTCAATCACATCATCCGCTTTTATCTTCCCTTCAGAGTAAGAAATCATCTGGTCAAGCATTCCCTCCGCATCTCTTAATGCACCATCCGCCCTATATGCAATACTCCTCAGGGCACTATCTTCTATATCTATGGATTCTTTTCCTGAAATTTCCCTCAGCTTATTAAATATTTCATTGGAAGCCAATTTTCTAAAATCAAACCTTTGACAGCGAGAGATGATTGTTGATGGTAATTTATTCGGTTCAGTAGTCGCAAGAATAAAAACCACATTAGCAGGAGGCTCTTCAAGTGTTTTTAATAAGGCATTAAATGCATAAGTAGTAAGCATATGTACTTCATCAATAATATAAACCTTAAAACGGGAATTTGCAGGTGAATAGTTTATCCTTTCTCTTATATCCCTGGCCTCATCAATTGTTCTATTTGATGCCCCATCAATCTCAAGCACATCCACATTT
>WFRC01000010.1 GCA_015486685.1 Caldifarciminota bacterium | reverse complement strand
GAAAATGCATCTTTACCCTGCTCTTTAACCCATTCAACGGCATACTGATAATCCATCCCCTTTGTTGTCCATCCCTTTTCCTTTATTACATTATGATAATTTTTCCTTATGGAAGACATAGATGCCCACAGAGCCCTTGCATAAGGAATGATTGATTCATCCAGAAATTCCAATTCCTCTGTCTCTTTAATCTTTTCCTCTGTAATCTGTGCAATATCTATTTCGTCAATAGCACCTGCAAGTTTTATACCCCAGGGGAAAAACATATCCCAGCGTTCAATATCTTTCGTATACTTGCTTATATAATTTTCTTTAAGTTCCTTTACAATCCTATAAAGTATATAATCGGCGTCTATAATATCTATCTTGAATGACTCAGGTGTTTTTATTCTTGCAACATATTCAATAAAACTTTCCATAGAAAACCTTACGGGTGGAAGATATACACTTTTATACATATCTGTAAGATGCTTTAATAAATAGATACCGGGTCTTATCCCGGGAAATACAACTCCTATATGGGATAAATCAGCATTTCCCTGTTCCTTTGTCAACATCTCCGCAACCCTTTCAATAAGGTTGTCGCCTATTCCTGCTATATATATCTTATTACCCAATTTGTTTCTCCACCTCTAATCTCTCTGTATATAATATATATGCGGATATGGATTTGTTCGGGAAATACTCTGATAGAATTTTTACATAATCCTTTATCTGCTTTCCGTATTCAGATTTCTTTTCCTTCCCTGTTTTGTAATCTATCAATATTATCTTCTCGGGATATATAATTATCCTATCAGGCCTTTTTATCTTTCCTGCTGCATCTGCAATCTCCTTTTCCTGCCATACGGATGCATCGGGTGGCAGGAAAAACCATTCTTTTACCTTCTCCAGCGAGAATATTCTTACCATTGCTTCTTTTATCTGCTTCATCCATTCCTTTCTTTCAGTCGGCGGCACCATTTGATATACTGCCAGTGCTGCTGCATTTTCCACTTCCCTTTCCCATCCTTTTTCAGGGAGGGATGGGATAAGCGAAAGCGCATAGTGCAGTATTTTACCCCTTTCCACTGCATATCTTTCTTCGGGATTTATCAAGGTATTCAGTTTCTCTGTTTTTCTATACAACAAATTTTCCCAGTTTCTTTCCTTTGAAATCTCCATTATCCTTCTTTGTTTTGGTGGTGGGATATTTACTTTGCTTTGCGCAGGGTTTCCAATGATAATTTTGTTCTCATCCTGTTTAAATGCAGCAAATTTCTCATTTTCCATCACTGTCTTCCTTAAAATACTTGTCCAGGTATGTTTCTGTTTTCCGGAAAGTATCACATACAATTCATCCCTGGGTCTGGTAAATGCAACATATAAAATATTGGTTTCATCTACGATTTGCTCCAATGCCTTTTTTGTGTATATCTCTCCTGCCTCATCTATATTAATAAAGTCTTTTGTTACAAATATAAAATTCATCTTGTTGCCTTCGGTAGTTTTTTGTGCAGGGTCAACATCTATGATATCATCCAATGTAAATGGTATAACTACCACAGGAAATTCCAGCCCCTTTGCTTTATGCACAGTTATTACCCTGACGGCATTAAGCCCATCGGGCAATTTTACATTGGTGGAATTTTGTGCCCTGGCACCTTCCCAAAAATCAATAAATTCTCCAATAGAAATAGGTGAAGATGCCTCAAAATTTGAACTTACTTCTAAAAATTCCATCAGAAATGCCTCTGCATCGGGAAAATGATTTATGATATTATATCTGTGATATATTTCCTGAAGCAAACTGTATGGGGGAAGCCAATGTGCACTCTTAAATAGTGGTGCAATAAGGGTGTTCCATTCGGAATTATACCTTTCCTTAAAGGATGAATAGATATTATTATTACCTGCCAGTTCCAGAAACTTATATATCTCTTCTCTGCTAATACCGGATATACGGGTAAATATATCACCTGTTATAAATGATGCAAATGCAATGTTGTCCATAGGGTTATTCAAAAACTTTAAGAATGACTCAATTTCCTTAATCAATGGATGGGTTGCAAGCCAGGCACTCTCTGCTGATACCCCGGGAATATCCATCGCTCCTAGCCACTCAACGACGATGCTTGCCTGTCGGTTTTTTCTGACGAGCACGGCAATATCCGAGAGATTATGTCTACCTATAATATCTTCCATTAGAGTCTTAAATGCCTTTTCTATATGTTCAGTAGATACCCCTTTATTCCATTTGCCAATATCCTCAATATATATATATCCGCCTTCCCTCTCAGGCAATTCTTGCTTTACATCCTTGTAAATATTTTTCAAAGGATTTATACCCTTGACTATATCATCATACATCGTGTTTGCATTACAAATTTCCTGAAAGAGTGTGTTATTGAATTCTACAATATTCCTTCTGCTCCTATAATTCTTTATAAGTGTTAATGATAATCTATTTTCCTCTGGAACAGAGGGAAAATTATCTGCCTCCTTGAAAAGTTCCGCCCTCCCACCTCTCCATCTATATATCGCCTGTTTTGTATCTCCTACAATAAAGAGTGTTCCCTCCTTACTCAGGGTTTCTTCCACAAGAGGTTTTATATTATTCCATTGAATTTCGCTTGTATCCTGAAACTCATCTATAAGAAAATGGCGAAATACCTCGCCCAATTTCCAGTAAATAAATGGCACGGGCATATCTGCATTTCGGGTCATTGAAACATATTTACTCAGTTCATCTATAAAGATGACGCCCTGCTCCTTTTTATACCTTTCAAATCTCTCTCTGAATTTTCCAAGGAGCATAGTATAATAGGCAAGTTTCATCCTCAAATATGCACCCACATATTCAAAAAATTTCTCTTTTATTTTTCCCCAGAGATCGCAGATGATTTTCCTTTGCTCATTTGGTGCCTTTTTAAGTATTATTATATCACAGGTTCTTTGCCACATCACTGATTTCGAAGCCCCGGATATATTGCCATTCAGAAATTTCTCCAATGCTCCATAGGCATTTTTATTTATATATTCCTTAAATTCTCCAATCTTTGATATGCCATTCCTTATTTCATCCTCATTACTTTTAAGTATCCGACGGAGGGATTCTTCATATCCCCGAATATATTTAATATTTTCGCTGCGGATAAGTTCATCCTTATAAAATTTTTCCATTATAACCTTTAATCTATCCACAGGCATCCACGATTCTTTCTTTTCTATTTTCAGGTAGTTTTCAACAAATCCTGAAAAATCCTTCCTTATTTCGTCATTCTCAGGTATCTCATCTACCATACTATCGATGATGAAATGAATATGTTCTTCTATTCCCTTCTGAATATCCATATTCGGAGGCAGACCCAGTTCCACTGCAAATGATTTCAGCAAACCATCCATAAAACTATCTATTGTTCGGACCTCAAAATCACTGTAATTCAGCAGAATATCATTCAAAATTTTATCTGCCCTATTTTTAATACCTTCCTCTGAAAGTGTGGTAATAGATTTGAAAAAATCCATCTCCCCAGCATCCTGTCCAATCGCAAGTTTCTTTAATCGCAAAATTATCCTGTTCTTCATTTCAGATGCCGCTTTATTTGTAAATGTGCTTGCAAATATATTTCCGATATTTATCTCGGGATATAGAAGAAGTAACTGTATGTATCGGGCAGTGAGTGCGAATGTTTTACCGGAACCTGCTGACGAATGAACCCTCCGTGTTTCCGGGAACTTAATGTTCTTATAAATTGATAAATCCGTATCCATTATTATAATTTAACCAAATTTTCCAAAAAATCAAGGGAAAAATACGCCGCAAAGTGGGAAAAAATACAGATAGTCGTAAAAAAGAGGCCGTTAGCCGACTATTGATTGAGTAGTTGCTCTGCATATTCCTTTGCACTTTTTGTAATCTTTTCGCCTCCTACCATCCGTGCAATTTCTATTATCCTTTCTTCTTTATTTAGCGGATTAATCAGTGTTTTTGTCCTATTTTTTACAACAACCTTTTCAACCTTTAGGTGATAATCCGCCATTACTGCAATCTGTGGGAGATGGGTTATACACAAGACCTGTCGGTCTTTACCAATACTTTTCATCTTCCTCCCCACAACCTCTGCAATCCTCCCTCCGATACCTACATCTATCTCATCAAATACCAGTCCTGAGACCTTATCCTGAGATGATAAAATGCTCTTAATACCCAGCATAATCCTTGAAATTTCGCCACCGGACGCAATCTTGTTTAAGGGTTTAACTGCTTCCCCGGGATTTAAACTTATTAAGAATTTTACCCCGTCTATTCCCTTTTCCGATAAATCCCTCTTTTCCATTTCCACTATAAATGTAGATTTCTCCATACCCAACAGGGATAATTCTTCTTTTATCTTATCTTCAAATCCCTTTTTGCCTTTTTCCCTTTTTTGAGAAATTTCTCCAGCAAGTTTATTCAATTCTTTTTCAACCTCATCCAACGACTTTTTCTTTTCTTCATATTTTTTATTTACCTCATCAAAACTCTCTGTATATCCTTCCAGCTCCTTCCGATATGCCATTACCTTTTCCAGTGTTCCTCCATATTTTTTCTTCAACATATCCAGTAAAATCAACCTTTCTTCTATTTCATTCAGCCTTTCAGGATTAAACTCCATCTCCGATAGATATGGTGTATATCTTCTATATAAATCATCTACGGTTGTTAATACTTCTGTAAGTGCCTCCTCATCCTTTGAAAATTCCTTATCATATTGAGATACCGTTCGGATAATTTCCAATACTCTGCTCAACTTTGTATATACGGCATCTTCTGACTCATAAAGAATATCTTTTGCCTCAGATAAGGATTGAACAATCTGTTCAAGATGGGTAATAATAGATTTTTCCTTCTCCAATTCCACATCTTCTCCCGCTACAATATTTGCTCTGTCTATCTCCTCTCTTTGAAATTGGGTAAGTTCTTTCCTTTGTTCCATTTCCTTTAATCTCTTTTCAATCAGGTGCACATCTTCCTCTAATTTTAATTTTTGGAAATACAGAGATTTCAATTTATCCCTTAATGGCAGGATACGAAGATAAGCATCCAGAAAATCAAGGTGTGTTTCTTCATTCATTAATAATTGATGCTGGTGCTGACCGTGTATATCAAAGAGTAAATCGCCTATATTCTTTAGTGTCTTTACGGTCGTCTGCATATCATTTATATAAGCTTTTGTTTTTCCGCTGCTCTTTAATAACCTTCTGACAATAATGTTATCTTGCGTTTCAATACCTGCATCTTCCAGAATTGCCTTTATATTAGAAGATATTCCATCAAATTCACCTTCCACCTCAGCATACTTTTCTCCTGTTCTTATTGCATCAGGGTCTCCTTTCTCTCCAAGTAAAAACGAAAGTGCCTTTACAAGTATGGATTTCCCTCCCCCTGTTTCCCCTGTAAGTATGTTAAACCCTCTCTTAAATTCTACATATATATCATCAAGCAGCGCATAATTTTTAACCCTGAGATACCTGAACATATTAAGTTACCCCTAATCTACCCTTGGATATCGGTACTGGTTCATAAAATATTGTGCATTCGGATAAATATTCTTTTCTCATATCTCTATTTTAATAAAGAATTTGACATCCCCATTATCACTCCTTTTCTACTTAAAATACCAATTTTTTATTCAAAGTCAATAAAAAAAATTAAGTTAACTACCCTATATCCTTTGCATTTGCAATTTTTTTATTTGAGGGGTCAGGAATTATGAGCCAAAGGCGTGAGTGAGCGGTAGCGAATGAGCCACCGAAGATGTGAGCGAGCAAAGTGAGCGAACAATCTCTCTTTTTTTCCTTGTCATTGCGAGCGACCAGCGGGAGCGTGGCAATCTCATTAGTTCTTCTTTATCATGCTGAACTGGTTCCAACATCTCATTATTACCATAGTGTCACAGAGTCAAGCACCGTCCCCAAAGCGTTACCTTTTGTTTCCTCTTCCCCAGCCTAATTTGTCCCTTATAATCTCATAAAAGTTTCTTTTCCCAATCCGAATAAGATTAAAGGAGAACGCCGCCGACTTTATATTCACTTCTGTACCGCTCTTTATAGAAATCTTTCTCTGTCCATCTGAAACAACCATTGCATCATTAAGGGATTTTATCTTGATTGTTTTGTCATCGGAGATAACAATAGGTCTCATACTCAACGAATGTGGAGAGATGGGAGTAAGTATAACACATTTTACATCAGGGATAAGTATGGGACCGCCGCAGGCAAGCGAATAAGCAGTAGAACCCGTAGATGTTGAGACAATAAGTCCATCGGCAAATACATTTGTCAAAAATTCTCCATCCACAAAAACATCCAGTGATACCATCCTCATATCCGTTGTTTGTGAAATTACATGGTCATTTAATGCATAGTCGGTTTTACCTGCACAATCCATTTCCAGAATTGCCCTCTCTTCTATCTTATATTTACCCGCAAATAGTTTCTCCATCGCAAAATCTATTTCGGGAACGGGAATTTCTGTCAAAAATCCAAGACTTCCCATATTAATGCCCATTATAGGGATGTTTCTTTTCCCTATATTATATGCCGTTTTTAATAATGTTCCATCGCCACCAACAGCAATTGCAATATCAGGCGTTTTTATCTCTTCTTCCAATATTACATCTACATCATTCTTTACCAAAATATTTTTTATGTGTGAAATTACATCTGTAATACCTTTTTTATCCTTATTATAGAATATCTGAACCTTTTTTAATCTTTCCATATTACGCACCCCCTCTTTTCTCCTGAGAAGCCCTGAATAAATTTATATCTGTAATATTCGGGAATATCAAGGTATTCTATGTTGTCCGGGTCAATTTCTATCACTACCTTTCCATTATTTTTAAGATATAGTTCACTTTCCTGAATAATCCTGTTTATTGCCTGCATCCCATTTTTACCACCATTCAAAGCAATCATTGGTTCTTGCAACACATTGGGAGGTAATCTTGAAATTTCGGTATCCGGGATATATGGTGGATTTGATATAATCAAATCAAACTTTTTTTCTTGTTTCAATGCTGCATACATATCACTAATGACAAAACATATATCATCCCGAACTCCATTTATCTTTGCATTTTCCCTTGCCTGTTTAATAGCAATCTCAGAAATATCAGTGGCGACAATCTCCACCCCTTTTCTGAAATGGGCAAGAGAAATAGCAATAACGCCAGAACCTGTTCCTATATCCAGGATTGAAGCGGTTTTCACAGGAAAAATTTCCTTCAGGGCTTGTTCAACAATGAGTTCTGTTTCAGGGCGCGGTATAAACACACCTTTTTTAATATTAATAACCACATCCATAAAAAAGGTTTCCCCAATTATATACTGAATAGGTTCCCCTGAAGTCAACCTATTTATCGCATTAATAAAATATTTTCTTTCCCGCTCACCTACCTTTACCTCCCTATCTAAATAAATATCAATCTTTTTTTTACCTGTTATATAAAGTAAAAGTATTTCCGAAGCCCAAGCCGGGTCTTCTACACCTGCCTGAACAAGAATTTGTTCGCCCAACCTTACAACATCTCTGTAAAACATTATACCTTCGCTACTTCCAGTCCAATATCATATTCAACAAGTTTATTGATAATAGCATCAATTTTTCCATTAAGCACTTCCTGAAGATTGTAAAGCGTAAGATTAATTCTGTGGTCTGTTATCCTGTTTTGAGGGAAATTATATGTCCTTATTTTTTCACTTCTATCACCACTCCCAATTAACGAACGCCTTTTATCGGAAATTTCCTTTTCCTTTTTTCTCTTTTCCATATCAAAAAGTTTTGCCCTCAAAATTCTTAATGCCTTCATTCTATTTTTATACTGGGACCGCTCTTCCTGGCAACTTACACTGATGCCTGTTGGAATGTGTATAATTCTGACACCGGTCTCTACCTTATTGACATTTTGACCGCCAGGACCGGAAGAATGAAAAAATTCCATTTTTAAGTCCTGCTGGTTGATTTCAAATGCTATATCCTCGATTTCCGGCAGGACAGCGACGGTTGCCGCTGATGTATGAATCCTTCCCCCCGATTCCGTGACGGGGACCCTCTGTACCCTGTGAACACCACTCTCGTATTTCAATCTCCCATAGGCGCCTTTACCCTCTACTAAAAATACTACCTCCTTGAAACCTGAATGTGGGGCAGGATGTGTATCCACAAGTGTAATCTTCCATCCTTTGTTCTCGGCATATTTACCATACATTCTGAATAGGTCACCAGCAAATATGGCGGCTTCATCTCCACCTGTTCCCGCCCTTATTTCCATAATGGCATTATTTTCGTCCTCAGGGTTCGGGGGAGATAACAGCAACGAAATTTCCCCCTTTAATCGGGATAATTCCTCTGTCAATTCATCAATCTCGGACTCTGCAATCTTTTTCAATTCAGGGTCAGTAGAGGTTTTTAGAATCTCTTTATCATCTGCCCACTGCTCTTTTATCCCAATATATCTTTTGTATAAAGAGGCGATCTTCCCTAAGTATTTTTTCTCCCTGAGAAGTTCAATATACCTTTTCTGATTCCTTGCGATTTCAGGATTTAATAATTCCTGTTCTATCTCTTTTAATCTTACAAGTTTCTCATTTATCAATTTTTCCATTACTTAAATTTAACAAAGAACTCGCATTTGTCAACAAATTTTTAGTATGTGCTAAAAATTAAAAAATCCCTTGAAAAATTCCTGTTTGTTTATATATTTTGGTATGAATTTTGATGGAATAAAACAATTAAAAGGTCTTAATATAATTGAAAAAATTGCAGAAGGCGGTTTTGGGGAGGTTTATAAGGTTAAGGATATAGATGGAAATATACTCGCACTCAAATGTGCGAAAGGGGAATCAATCCCTATATTAAAAGAAGAGTTTTATATACTTTCACAGTTAAATCACCCCTCCATTGTTAAGGTATACCAATTTCTTGCGCTCGAA
The DNA here is from genome assembly GCA_015486685.1 of Caldifarciminota bacterium. Taxonomy (GTDB): domain Bacteria; phylum Hydrothermota; class UBA3072; order WFRC01; family WFRC01; genus WFRC01. The sequence continues at coordinate 1,685 of WFRC01000010.1, read as the reverse complement.
GACGCAGGTTGCTATACAATGGAATTTCTTTCCGATACACCCATAATGGAATTTTTTCATCCGCCTGTCAGGGATAAACAAAGCCTTAAGATATTGAAAGAAATCCTTATTCAGATTCTTCACACTCTACACTATATCCATAGGAATGGTTTTGTATTCGGAGATTTGACACCATCACATATAATTATTAAGCAAGATAACACTCCTGTTTTAATTGATATTGGGGGCAGGCAGGATATTGGCACACCAGACTATGCCTCTCCTGAATTTATCTCCGGTCATCCCTCGGCACAGAGCGATATATATTCACTGGGCATAATTCTGTATGAGTTGTTGACAGGTAAAAAGGCATTCTCAGGTAAGAGCGAAACGGATGTGATAATAAACAATCTTGAGAAAAAATTGAGGAATATAAGAGAGATAAACCCATCTGTGCCTGAAGAAATCGCAGCAGTTGTAATGCGAATGTGCGAAAAGGATATTTATATCAGATACAGGTCCGTAAAAGAGGTATTGTCTGCACTTACAGGCACCGGATATAAAGAGATGCCCGCGGTCTCCTTTTACACAAAGATAATCGGTAGAAAAGACATCCTGAAAAAGGTTGTAACACTTATAGAGGAAGTAAAAAAAGGGAATCAGAAAATTTTGCAGATATACGGCGAAAGGGGGATGGGTAAGACAAGATTGCTAAAAGAGGTTGTAATAAAGGGAATTTTGTCAGGATTTAAGCCCATTTCTCTCAATAAAGTTCTGAAAAATCCGGAAATTTTGAAAAATCGGGGCGGCAAAAAGGTTTATTTGATTTACTCTGACGGAGAAGAGGCCACTTATGTTATCAAAGATTTCTATAAAACACTGGGGGAAATATCTGAAAATCTGCCTGTCTTTTTCGTTATTACAGGGAATAAGCCCATTTCATTTATCTCTGAGAAGATAAAACTTACCCCATTAACAGAAAAGGACATAGATGAATTTGTTACCATCTCTCTGGGAAATATGCTGAATAAAAAGGCATTCATAAAGAATATGAAGGAAAAGAGCGGAGGCAATCCCTATGTTTTAATAAAATCCCTGAAATATATTTTGAATGCAGGTATACTTACATATAAGGATGGTGTATGGCAGTGGGATAAAAATCGGATTCTTGAAGTGCCCGGGGATATAACAGGATTTTTCAGGCAGGGGATTAAAACCCTGAAAAAAGAGGATAGGGATTTACTTGCAATATGTGCCCTGGCAGGCAAAAAATTCCCTCTGAAAATCATTGAATCTGTCAAAGGAAATGCCATTATCTCAGGTATTGTTAGATTGAAGAATCAGGGATATATAAACAGGGATGGGGCTCAGTATTATTTTACAAATCCCGGATTGAGAAACTATATCCTTGCCACCATAGACAAAAGGGATAAAGAGAAACTCGCAGCAATAATTTATAAGGCGGCCAGAAAGATAACAGGGATTTTACCCGAGGATATGGCAGATTACGCAATAAATGCAGGTGATAAAGAGAAGGCAAGGGAATATCTCATTTCAGGGGGCAATCTTCTATTAAAAACACGCCCTGGCAGTGCATTTCATTTTTATAAAAGGGCTTATGAAATCAAACCCGAAAAGGGCATACTGGATAAGATACTTGATACGGCAGATAAATCAGGACTATATCAAGAGGCAATAGAGATATT
>WFRC01000009.1 GCA_015486685.1 Caldifarciminota bacterium | reverse complement strand
TCGTCTCCTTCAAAGTAGAACTTCAGAGGGTTTCCCCGGACATATTTGAGAATCGGGTGGCTGTTGATACGCATATCGGTCATGGTAACACAGAGGGGCGACAGCAGACGATGATTTTAAGGTTTTTGACGGCCATTTTATTTACTGTATGGCATAGCTAATAAGTCAGGAGCGAAGGGAAAGGCCCGGATGTGCAGTGCAGAGGTATATAGTTGCCAGATTAACGAAATCTTTTTATATTGGAGTAGAATTGCCGCTGTGGTGACTAAAATGAAATTGAACAACGGACAGAAAATAGGGCTGCTTGGCAGTATACTCGCAGTAGTGGGCATCTTTTTGCCATGGGCTAGCATACTGGGATTTTCAATTCTCGGTATTCAAGTAGGCATATTTGCATATCTAGCTCTACTATTTGGTATACTGGCATTGATCGGGAGCATCCTTTCTGGAAAGAAAGGTGCCATAATTCTGCTGGTTTTTGGCATAATAGGCTTGGTGTGGATGCTTCTATTCCTGGGAATATTCACCAGTATGCTGGCAGCATATGGCGGCAGTAAGGCTGTTAGCATGGGACTCAGTGTACTGGGCATAGGATACTGGCTGACACTGGTCGGTTTCATAATAGCGATGATTGGCGGAATAATGGACCTCAAAGAGTTGAAATCTGCTCCGCCCACGCTGAGTGAACCAGAACCGCAGGAAGAGATGCAGCAATTCTAAATAAATCTTTTAATTTTATAAATATTTTTATAATTTATATTGAGCATATTGAAGAAATAAGAAGAGGTTGTGAAAGCAAAGCTTCCAGAAAACTCTTGAAAAGAGTTTATAAAGAATTTTGGGACACTACGGAAATACATGATTAACGAAATCTCTTTATACTAAACTATATATGGGGAGAAGTGAGGTGTCTAAAATGGCAGATGACAAACCAACAGCAGCATTCATTCTCTCCTTAATAGGGGGGATATTGGAGCTTGTAGGTGCAATATATGTGGCAGCCATAGGAGCAGCGTTTGCATTTCTTACAGGAGGGCTGACCCTAGCCTGCGGGATATGGTTCATAATAACAGCCATATTCATAATTCTAGGAGCAGTATGGCAGAACACCGGAGAGCCAGACAAAGTGAAGAACGGCAGCATACTGGTGATAATCTTTTCCATACTTGGAGGAATAAACATAATATCCCTCATAGGAGGAATTCTCGGGTACACATGGAAACCTGAAAGGAGAATGGCTCCTATGCCACCACCACCTATGTAAGAGAGGTATCAGTATGCCGACTCCTGAAGAAGTGGCTGTGAGGGTGGAAGCCCTGAACCAGAGAATACAAAAGTTAGAGACAGATCTGAGAATGCTGGAGCAAACAGTGAACAATATAAAAAACTATGTGAATCAGCTGTATTACTATATGCAGCAGAGATAAACATAAACCATTTTTCTTCTTTCTTTTATTCCGGCCCCACCACGGTACCGTCGAACCTCCGCCCCTTTATCGCCCTCTCAAGAGCATCGAGGTCCCTTCCGTTGAGGACATAGAGGGTTATCGAAATTGTGTAGAAAGTTTTAAATATAGCAGAACTTTAATCGGAAAATATGAGAAATCAAAACTGGAAATTTGCAAAAAAAGTGCAGATTTCCGGAGTTAATCTAAAACAAAGGATGGTGAAAAGATGTTAATTGAGTTTTCGGTAGAGAACTTCAGGTCGATAAAGGAAAAAGTAACGCTGAGCATGGTAGCTTCTAATAGAGATAAATCATTAGAAGAAAATTTAATATCCTTGCAAAACGATGAAAAATTTAACTTACTAAAAAGTGCCGCAATATATGGAGCAAATGCATCTGGAAAAACAAATATAATCAGAGCAATCCATTTTATGATAGAATTCGTAAAAACATCCCATGAAAATCAGAATATGATAGAAAGTTTACTCACTCCTTTCTTATTGGATGCAGAATGGGAGAAAAAACCCACTTCTTTTGAGATTGCTTTATTTCACAAAGATATAAAATATTTATACGGTTTTTCACTCAACAAAAAATCAATAGTTGAAGAATATCTTTATTATTATCCCAATAAGAGAAGATCCATAATATTTGAGAGAAAAAAAGATAAATTCAGATTCACAAAAGACAAAGAAGAACAACAACAATTATCCAATAGAACTAGCAAAAATGTGTTATATCTTTCAGCTTCAGCACAGTGGAATTATCAAAAAACCATTGAAATATTTGAAGAAATTAAAAATATCGAAGTCATATCTTCATTTAGTCTATTCCAACCTGAATTAATACGAAAAACCACAAAATCTGCTATGAAGGAAAAAGATAAAATTGTAAAATTTCTCTCAAAAGCCGATTTAGGCATTCACGGTATAGAAGCATCTATGAAAAAAGTTTCTAAAGATGATTTTGAAGGGCTTCCTGAGGAGTTAGTAAGCATATTGACTAAAACTGATAGAGAGATACCTAAGATAAAGGTTGCCCATGACATGGTATCTGGAAATAAAAGAATAAAAAGATACTTTGATTTTTCGGATGAATCTGATGGAACTAAAAAGATTTATGCATTGGCAGGACCTTGGATTCACGCATTGGAAAACGGGGGCGCTATAATAATTGACGAACTAGATGTGAGATTACATCCTTTACTCGTAGAATATCTCGTAAAAATGTTCAATTCATATGAAAATAAAAAGGGCGCCCAAGTTATATTTACCACGCACAACACATATATTCTGAACAAATCTTTGTTAAGAGAAGACCAGATTTGGTTTACCGAAAAAAAGAAAGATCAGAGCACAGATTTATATTCTCTATATGATCTTGTTGGTGTCAGAGATAAAAATATAGAAAAAGGATATTTGCTTGGGAGATATGGTGCTATCCCTCTTATTAATTATTATTAGGTGATATTTTGTCTAGAAGTAAATTTAATAGAGAAGGAAAAAAGAAGAAAAAGAAAAGGATAGTGAAGAATATAGTTTTGATTGTGAGTGAAGGAAAAACAGAAACAAGATATTTTGATAGATTCAATAGATATAACGATTTGTTCAGAATTATATCTGTATATTCGAAAGAAAGAGATCCTATACATTTGATTAAGAAACATGCTAAAACTGCAATAAATAAATACAATATCAATAAGAAGAGGGATTTTGTGTGGTTAGTGTTCGATTTTGACGAAAATGAGGAAAGAGTCGAAGAAGCTATCAAAATTGCAAAAAAAGAAAATTTTAATGTCGCACTTTCCATACCTTCTTTCGAACTTTGGATTGTGCTTCATTATCGTTTTTGGGAGCATCGATGTACAAATGAAGATATCAATACTGAGGTGGAAAAACAAATTCCCAATCACAAGAGCAGATCAGATATCTACGAGGTTCTTTACCCGAATATTCAGGTTGCATTGGACAATGCAAAAAAACTAAAAAATAGAAAAACAGATCTTAATGAAGAAGAACTCTACACATCAAAAGCTAACCCGATTACCCATGTTTTCAAGCTAGTAGAACTATTGGAATCAGGAAGAAAATGATTTGAAATATAGTGTGGGGCGGGGGATTCGAACCCCCGAAGCCGCCCAGCGTGGCAAGATCCGTGTGACTTAACCATCCTGCTCTAACACTGAAGGGAGCGCCATGCCCCCACGCGGGCGGCTCCTCCTAGTGTTGTTAAAGTGTTTATTATACTAAAGAATATCTCCAGTACTTTCAATGTTTTCATGTTTTTCATCTCTTTTTGTTTTTTTGTCCAGTATACTCCTAGGATGACTGCCAACACGGATGCAACTACCACATTTTGTTATCTATAAATAGCATTATCTAGTATAAATAGATTTCGTAAGTATTGTAGTTCTATGGATGATGCACCTATTAAAAGAAATATCAGAGTTCTTTGGATATCTTCTTTCTTACGTCTTCATCCAGTTCTATATCTACATCCCTCAATTTGGAGATTAAGTCTTCCATAATTTTTATGGCATTTATGCACTCTATTTTAGTGGGAATATAAGCCTGATGTTTTACTTTGTTATCTACTAAAACAATGTGCTTTTTGGCCTCTGAAAAATAGACATATGGGCCTATTTTGTGTTTAACGAAAATATCAATGATTTTTACTGTATTAATCTTTGATATGGTAATAGGTATCCCTAATTTATCTTTTAGCAACAACTCAAGTGCAGTATTAAGGTTGTTGATTACTGACGGGTAATCTTCGTTTCTAAAGGCAATACCCGCTTGTTTCAGTTTATCTTCAGCGCTTTCAAAAATCTTCGCCTCCAAAACATCTTTCTGAACGGACTTTTCAATTTCAACAAATTCAATTAATGAATCGACAATTTGTTTAGCAAATGATGAAGATACTAAAGACCCTGGTCTCATGTCCTTTTTAATCCTATCCAGAAAAGTTTTTTCTTCCGGTAAAAATTCAAAAGACATCTCTATAATGTTATCTAGATAAGCTTCGGAAGTAGAACTGAGAAAGATGCCGGAATCTTCAATGTGTTTTTTTGCTAGCTTCAACAATTTCTCAAATTCTTCTATATTCATCATATCATCCTTCCACCACGGTACCGTCGAACCTCCGCCCCTTTATCGCCCTCTCAAGAGCATCGAGGTCCCTTCCGTTGAGGACATAGAGGGTTATTCCGGAGCGCTCCGCTATCTTTGCGGCCATCGGGTCTATAACTATATTGGAGCCTGCGCCGCTCCCGCTCTTCATAACGAGCTCTCTCAGCT
>WFRC01000008.1 GCA_015486685.1 Caldifarciminota bacterium | reverse complement strand
GTAAGATCGTCGGCAGCGTCAGATGTGTATAAGAGACAGTTATTGAGATTACTAATTATGCTGAAATGACAAAGGTTATTTCATTATATGGGAAAATAGAAGCCGCAAGGAGTGGGATTGAACAGGAAAATTTAATGGTAATAGTAGACCAGATTACTGAATTATCACAAGAATTTAATCAGATTGTAAAAGGGATAGGTAATTTTGCAGAAAATATTATGCAGGGAACAGACAGCGTTGTAAATAATATCGGAAAAATGAAAAGTGATATAAATAGGGCAATAGATGCACTAAAAACAAATAAAGAAATTAGTGAATCATCTCAAAATGAAGTAAACTATCTTATTCAAATTGTAAATGAAATGGCTCCCTCAGTAGAAAAACAAAAAAATATAGTCTATCAAGTCTTTGATATATTTAAGGAAGGTGAAAAAAATGCCGAAGGCATAAAAAATAGAATATTTCAAATATGGGAAGCAACAGCCTCTGCTATTGAAAACAGCGAATCCTTTGCCAATACCCTGAAAAATATTGAGATTATTCCGGAAGTAAAACCTAAAAAGAAGATTATAAAGGTGCATCTTACAGGCGACCCCGTTCATCTTGACCCATCCGTTATTGGAGATGTTACCTCTAACAATGTAGCACACAGTATATATAGGGGTATTTTTGACTTTGGTGAGGGTGCATCTGTTTATCCTGCAAGACTTTCAGAGTGGAATCTTTCACGGGACGGGAAAAAGTGGAAATTCGTTCTCGGAGATAAAATCCTGTTTCATAATGGTAGGAAGGTTACAAGTGAAGATGTAGTTGCATCATTCAAGAGAACAATGAAATCTTCTAATGCATATTTCTTTGATGCAGTAAAAGATATAATTTCTGTTGACAAAAAAACATTTGAAGTTCACTTAAAATATCCATATATGCCGTTTACACAAAATCTTGCAACAATTGCTGGTGTCATTTTTCCTCCTGAACTTAGTGAAACATTGGAAGAAAAGCCCATAGGTATCGGACCTTATACACTCAAAGAATGGGAAAAAGGAAAACATTTAATCCTTGAAGCGTTCAAAGATTATTCTATTGGAACTCCATACATTGACGAAATACATCTTATTATTTCTTCTGAGGGAACTCCGCTTATTAAAAATTTTGAAAATAGAGAAATAGATTTTGCTTCGTTGCCATCATCACAAATCAAAGAAGTAAAGTCATCGCCTACATTATCTCCATTACTTATTACGAGTCCATCGTTAGATGTTCAATACCTGGGATTCAATTTCATCATTGATACACCATTTAAGCGTAAGGATGTAAGAAAGGCTGTAAATTTTGCAATCAACAGGAAAGAACTTATTGAAGAAACAATAGGAGGACAGGGAATTCCTGCAAAGGGCGTTTTTCCCCCAGGTTTATCTGTATATAATCCCAACCTTTTAGGATATAATTATAACCCCGAAAAATCAAAGGAACTTCTCAAAAATGCAGGTTTTACCGATGGACTTTCCGATGAATATGTTTTTGATGTATCGGATACCCCTATGAATATAAAGAGGGCTGGGATTATTCAGAGATACCTTGACGATATAGGTATTAAAACAAGATTAAATCCCTTGAAGTGGAAAGACTTCCTTGATAAGGTACATAAGGGAGATTCAATTATTTTCATCCTGGGTTGGTCAAGCGATAACGGAGACCCTGATAATTTTCTCTATCCCCTCTTTCATTCTAAAAATGTGGGAGAACCTGGGAATTCCTCTTTTTATAAAAATTCTGAGGTAGACACACTCATTGAAAAGGGAATGAGTGAAATTAATCCTGGGAAAAGAATAGAAATATACAGAGAGGCGGAAAAGATTATTGTAGAAGATGCACCCTGGGTATTTTTATATCACGGTGTCCAGAACTATATTGTCCAACCTGATATATATGGATTTAAACCAAATATACTTGACATTGTAAATTATGAAATGATGTGGAGGGATTGATGAACATTGTTACAT
>WFRC01000007.1 GCA_015486685.1 Caldifarciminota bacterium | reverse complement strand
GTTTTTATCTATTGTCAACATATTTTTTAGCGATATAATAGGAAAGTTTTTTATTTTTTACTTATTTTCTTGTTCCTTTCTAAAAAAATAGTTGACTTTTTCTTTATTTTCATTAAAATAAAGAAAAAGGAAGGTGTATATGAATATAAACTTTATAAAGAAACTTGTTAAGCTCGTGGAAGAAAGCAATATTGGAGAAATTCAGATTTCAAGATTTGGAACGCGGATAAGGATTAGCAAAAATGGGACAAGGACGCCTGCCCAGCCTATAGTCGAAACTGTTCCTGTACCTGCTCCTCCATTAAAAGAGAACGAGGAGATAAAAAAGGAAGAGGTCAAAGAGGAAAAAAAGGAGAATTTTTTTGTTGTAAAATCTCCTATTGTAGGAACATTTTATAGGGCACCTGCACCTGATGCAAACCCTTATGTTGAAATTGGTGATATAGTAAAAGAGGGGCAGGTTCTCTGCATTATTGAGGCAATGAAATTGATGAATGAAATAGAATCTGAGGTTTCGGGCAAGATTACAGATATACGCGTAAAGAATGCTGAACCCGTTGAGTATGGGCAGGAATTGTTTTTGATTGAACCTATCTAAGGAGGCAGGATGAATTTGAGAAATACAATAGAGAAGATGGTAAAACAGGGTGCATCCGACCTTCACTTAAAGGTTGGTATTCCACCTGTACTGAGAATTGATGGAGACCTGAAAGCGATGAAGGAAGAACCTTTAACAGGCGATGATTTAAGAAAAACAGCAGCATCTCTTATGACAAGAGAACAGCAGGATATATTCGTAAGGGATAAAGAGATAGATTTTGCTATTGGCATCTCCGGGATAGCAAGATTCAGGGTAAATGTGTATTTACAGAGAGGGAGTATTGCTGTAGCAATGAGGGTGATTCCCCATGTGCATAAAACTATTGAAGAGCTTAATCTCCCTGATATATTAAAAGAACTTTCTGCTAAACCGAGGGGAATTGTCCTTGCGACAGGAACAACAGGTTCAGGTAAATCGACAACCCTGGCGGCAATGATTGATTACATTAATGAACAATTTCATAAACATATTATTACCATAGAAGACCCTATTGAGTATCTCTTTAAGGATAAAGAAAGTATTATATCCCAGAGGGAGGTTGGCACAGATACAAAGTCATTTGGCAATGCCTTAAGACATATCCTGAGACAGGACCCTGATGTAATATTTATAGGGGAAATCAGGGATGTTGAAACAATGGATATTGCCTTAAAGGCCGCTGATACCGGGCATATGGTATTTTCAACACTTCATACCTTAAATGCGTCTGAGACAATAAACAGGATTATCAGTTTCTATCCGCCATACCAGCAGCAGCATATCAGGGTACTGATGGCAACAACCCTTGTGGGTGTTGTTTCATTAAGGCTTTTACCACTTGCAAATCAGGATGGGAGGTACCCTGCTGTTGAAATTATGGTCTCAACACCAACCATCAGAGAATATCTCCTTGACCCTGTAAAAACACTTCTTATCCCTCAGGCGATAGAAGAAGGCGCACAGTATAGTATGACGAGTTTTGACCAATCCATTATGGAATTATATAAAAATAAGATGATTGACTTAAATACGGCGATTGAAAATGCTACAAATCCTGATGAATTTAGATTAAAGATAAAGGGTATTGAATCTACATCAGATAGGAGTTGGGAAGGATATTAAATGTTTGAGAAAATTCTGATTGCAAATAGGGGGGAAATAGCCTTGAGGATTATACGAGCAGCAAAGGAATTGGGGGTAAAAACAGTAGCAATATATTCTGAGGCAGATAGAGATAGCCTCCATGTCCGATTCGCTGATGAGGCAATATGTATAGGTCCCCCACCTCCAAATAAAAGTTATCTTGATATACCAAGAATAATCTCAGCCGCGGAGGTTTCAGGGGCAGATGCAATTCATCCAGGATATGGTTTTCTGGCTGAAAATGCACGATTTGCAGAGGTATGTGAGGATAATAAGATTGTATTTATTGGGCCTTCTCCGAAACATATTGAAATGATGGGAGATAAAGCGGTCGCAAGAAATAGAATGGAAAAAGCAGGTGTCCCCGTTATCCCAGGTAGTAAAGGTATTATCTCAAATGTAGAAGAGGGTCAGGAGATTGCAAAAAGGATTGGATACCCTGTAATGATTAAAGCCACAGGTGGAGGTGGTGGAAAAGGGATGAGAATGGCAAGGGATAAAAGGGAGTTTGAGACAGGTTTCAGAATGGCTCAGACAGAGGCAGAAGCATCATTTGGTGATAAAAGGGTTTATATTGAGAAACTTCTTCTAAAACCAAGACATATTGAATTTCAGGTTCTGGGTGATAAATATGGTAGTGCTGTTCATCTCGGAGAAAGGGAATGCTCCATCCAGAGGAGGCATCAAAAGTTGATAGAAGAATCCCCGTCTCCTGCGATGAATGAGCAAATAAGAAGGAAGATAGGTAAAATTGCGGTAAAGGGTGTTTCATCCATTGGCTATAACAGTGCCGGTACAATGGAATTTTTGATGGACGAGAAAAAACATTTTTATTTTATGGAAATGAATACAAGGATTCAGGTAGAGCATCCTGTTACGGAATTTGTCACAGGAATTGACATTGTTAAAAAACAGATTGAAGTTGCGGCAGGTGAGAAACTCAATCTTTCTCAAAGGGATATTGATATGCAGGGGCACGCCATAGAGGTGAGGGTAAATGCGGAAGACCCTGAAAAATTTATTCCTTCGGCAGGTAAAATTACCGCTTTGCATATCCCGGGAGGTCCCGGTGTAAGGATTGATACGCATATATATCAGGAATATTTTGTTCCGCCCAATTATGATTCGCTCCTTGCAAAGGTGATTACCTATGGAAATTCCAGGAAAGAAAGCATCGAAAGGATGCGAAGGGTACTGGATGAACTTGTAATTGAAGGCATTAAAACAACAATACCATTTCATAAAAAGGTTATGGAGCACCCTGATTTTATTATGGGAAACATTGATACAGGTTTTATTGAAAGGATGAACCTATGAAGTTAAATCTTTCTCTTTATGGTATACTGGAAAGAAGGTATCTTTCAACCCCTTTAAATAAAGCATTGGAACAGGTGTGTAATGCAGGGATAACGGCCATTCAGGTAAGGGAGAAATCTGTCCCTGATAGAGAATTTTATGAGGTGGCTTATAAGGTTAAGGACACAATCAAAAAATACGATGTCCATCTCATTATAAACGACAGGGTTGATATAGCCCTTGCAATTGATGCAGATGGCGTGCATATTGGTAAAGAAGACTTGCCCTTATCTGTGGCAAGAAAAATTTTTTCGGGTTACATTGGAACAAGTGTGCATTCTCTTAACGAGGCATTAGAAGATGAAAGTGCAGGGGCAGATTATCTTGGCGTGGGTCCCATCTTCCCCTCAAGGACAAAACCTGCTGAATACACTGTGAGCCTGGACGAATTAAGAAAAATCAAGGAAAGTGTTCGTATCCCGGTAGTTGCAATTGGCGGTATTAATAAAGAAAATGTATCTAAGGTACTGGAAACAGGGATTGATGGTATTGCTATTTCCTATGCCCTATTTTCAGGAAATGTCAAAGAAAATGCTGAAATATTCAGGAAGGGAGTGAAAAATTATGTCTCTGATTAAATACTCGTCAAAGGAAATCACCTGTAAGATTGTGTATTATGGACCCGGCCGTTCTGGAAAGACAACAAATCTCCAGTATATCCATTCAAGGCTCCCTGTTGAGAAAAAAACAGAGATGGTTTCACTCGCAACAGCAAAGGATAGAACACTTTTCTTTGATTTCTTGCCTATTGACCTCGGGCATTTCGGTGGTTTCAGGACAAGGTTCCAATTGTATACAGTGCCCGGGCAGGTTTATTATGATTCAACGAGAACATTGGTTCTTCAAGGTGCGGACGGAGTGGTGTTTGTAGCAGATTCTCAAAAGGTAAGGATAGAAGACAATCTTGAAAGTTTTGAAAATCTAAAAGAGAATTTGGTGAAAAACGGTTATAAAATAGATGAAATTCCTATTGTAATCCAATATAACAAAAGAGACCTCCGGGATATTATTGATATAAATACATTTCAGACACTTATAAATCGAGACCATTATGCGCACTTCGAGTCTATAGCAATTCAAGGAAAGGGCGTAATTTCCACATTTAAGGAGGTAGGGATTAAGGTATTAGAAATTGTAAGAATGAAAATGGAGGGTGGACATAGATGAGTGAATTTTTGCCTGAGGTAATTAAAGGCACATTTAATGATGATGTAGTAAAAACACTCTTGTTTGTTAAAGAGAACCCCGGTGTCAACAACCCTATTTATATTTTTGGACCATCAGGGATAGGAAAGACATTTACTATAAAATCATTTCTATCATATTTTTCGGAAAGCAGGTATCTAAAAGCAGATAAAATAACGAAAGATGCTATCTCGGAATTAGGTAGATACAAGGTGCTTGCGATAGACAATTTTCACCTTATACGGGTTGATTTAAGTATTCAGTCAATGATAATAGATATTATAGATGAGTATACAGAGAATAAAAATCAGGTGATATTAATTGCAGATAGACACATAGAAAAACTACCGTTAGAACAAGGCTTGAAGTCAAGAATATCAGGGGGAATGGTGATTGAATTTAGCCCCCTGGATGAGGTCTCAAAAAACAAAATTATTGATATAATGGGAGAAGATATTCCACCGTCCCAAAGGACTGACTTATATGATAAACCATTTAAGGATATAAGAAAGATTGAAGGAGAGATTAAGAAACTCAGGGTTCTGGGAAAAACAGAGGCACATCCCATTCCGGAGAAAAAGGCAGGTGAAGATTTCAATGGTTTTATAAATGCATTGAGGGATGAGGTGCCTGAAAATATTGGAACGGTTACAAAAGGCTCAGAAGAGGAGAGGCTGAGAGAGGAATACAGGGAAAAGATGTATGTATGGCAAATGAAGGGGTTCAAGGTAGATAACCTAAAAAAGGCAATTGATAATGGAACAATTGAAGATATTACAGGTGCATTTGTTTCTTTTACCACAAATGTTCAGAGGTTGATTGAACTCCATAGAAGGTATGGGATGCTTGACAGAAGATATTTTTCGGAGGAGGCAGAAAAGATAGAAGAAAAACTTTTTGACCCGGATAGTTTTATGTTTCTTGAAGAAAAAATTTCCCAGCTGGAACACAAAGTAGATTTGAAAAGGAAATTCAGCAGGAATCTTCTCTTTGATAAGACAATAGAGACCTTTGTAGTATCCGATACCAATAAAGAAATCTATGAACGATTGAATCACATTTTATCCTCACCTTTTGAGGGTGATAATCCTGTTGTTATTGTAGGGGGAAGGGGCACGGGAAAAACCCATCTATTAAACGCATTTGCACAGGAACTTACAAAAAAATTCCCTCACCTACTTGTAGGTTATTTGCCTTTCCATCTTTTTCTTGCAGAAGGAAAGGCAATAAAAAGAACCTATGCCGATGCAGACATTTTATTCATTGATGACTTTCACCATATAATAGAAAAGGGTTATATAGAGGATATAACATTTATTATAACAAAACTCCTGAAAGGTAATAAAAGGGTAATTATATCTACTGCAAAATCGCCCAAATTTCTCAGGATTCTGGATGAGACAAAAGAACTCCTTGCCAGAGGGAAAATTGTTTACTTAAATCCACCTGATAAAAAAATCAAGATTGCAATGGCAGAAAAAATTATTAAAGATATGGACATAGAAGGGAAGGATATAGATATTAATGCTGTGGCAGACAAAGTGCATGGTGGATATTATGATATAGATGCATATATATTTTCCTTAACAGAGAAGGTCCCGGAGGAAAAAAAGGTAGCAGAAATCCCCGAGAAAAAGATGCCCGAAGGGAAACCAAAAATGGTGATTGCCGAAAAGGAAGGGGTAAAACTTGAAGAAATCATTTCAACAGGAAAAAAAGAGATTGAACCAAAGAAAGAAATTATCCCGGCTGAGGAAACAAAAGAAGTTGAACTGAAAGAAGAAACTAAGCCCATTGAAATTCCATCCTTGTCTGAGATAGAGGTTCCAAAAAAGGAAGAAAAAGAACCCTATGAAGGTATAGATATGAAATTGGACGATTTTAAGGAAAGGGTTATAGAGGAGATATAATGGCTCTAAAAGGTTCAATCCATGAAGCACCACTCCCGGATATTATTCAGATGCTGTCAATGGCAAAAAAAACAGGTATACTGCGTGTTACCGACAATGAAAAACTGGCGAGAATATATTTCTCAGAAGGGACGCTTGTAGGTGCAGATATGGTAAATAGAGAAAACAGGATTGGAGATATGTTGAAATCTGCGGGTATAATTACAGAACAAGACCTGAATGAGGTGTTAAATATCCAGAAAGAGACAGGCGAAATACTGGGTAATATCTTAATTGAAATGGGTAAGGTAGATGAGAAAATTATAAAAAAATATCTGAAAAAGCAGATAAAGGAGACACTTTTCAACCTCTTCGGATGGAAAAAAGGGGATTTCAACTTTGAGCCCAATGAGATTGTGCCTGAAAAAGGAATAAGGGTAAAAATAAAGCCCGAAGATATTCTCCTGGAGGCCGCAAGACTTGTTGACGAATTAAGTGTAGTAGAGATGCCTGAATACGACAAAGTTGTGTTAAAGACTGAAAAGGTACCTGAGAAACTTTCAAAAAATGTGAAAAAACTCTATGCACTTGTAGATAATGAGAGCACATTAGAAGAGATTGTAGATAAATCGGGGATGGATGAATATAAAGTATTGGAAAATATTGCAGAACTTGTGAAACAGGGATTTATTAAAAAGGGGCCAAAAAAAGAAGAGGTTCAGAAGGAAAAAGATAAGATTAGTGAACACCAAAATTTAGGGCTTGCTTTCCTCCAGATGGAAATGTATGAAGAGGCAAAAAGAGAATTTAATAGTATATTAGAAATATCCCCAAACGATGTAATAGCAAGGTTCTATACAGGTATTATATTTTTCAGGTTAGGGAACTATAACAAGGCAATTGAACACCTTAAAAATATTATAAAAGGTGGTTTTAACAGCCCTGCATTGTATAATAATCTTGGTGTATTTTATGAAATAATAGGGGACTATACCCAATCCATTCAAATATTAACAGAAGGTAAGGACAAATTTCCTGATAACCCATATATACTTATGAACCTCGCAATCTCATATTTTAAGACAGATAATATGGAACAATCCATAACATTCTTTGATGGGGCTATAAAAATAAAACAAAATTTGACGCCCTGCTACTTTTATTGGGCTATTATCCTGCTGCGAAAGGGGGAAACCGAACACGCATTAAATATGCTTCTTAAAGGTGCTGTTTATAACCCTCCATATCCGCAGTATTATAACAATCTTGGAAAAATATATGAACTTTCAGGGGAATATGATAAGGCAGAAGAGATGTATAAGAAGGCAGAAGAAATTAACCCGAAGTATGAATGGGCTATAAAAAATCTTGGGGAGTTTTATTACAAAAATACATTCTATGATTCTGCATTAGAAGAGTTAAAAAAACTTGTAGAGATAGGCAAAGTAGATGGGAATGTGTATTTCAAGTTAGGGAACATTTATATAAAAAACGGTGACAAAGATGCTGCACTAAAAATGTGGGAAGAGGCATTAAAATTAGAACCTGGCAACCTTATCTTGAAAAGAAATATAGAGATATTAAAATATGGAAAAACAGAATAATGGGTTTGAAATGCTTAAAGAAAAAATTAAGGAAATTATAAATTTTGACCCGGGTACATATAAAGAAAAACCATTGAAAAGGAGATTGAGGGTCAGAATGCGTGCAACAGGTATAAACACATTTTTTGAGTATGCAAGATACCTTGAAGACAATACAGAAGAGCAAAAGAAACTTGCAGATGCACTTACAATAAATGTGTCAAAATTTTTCAGAAATAGAGATGCATTTGAAACATTAGGAAAAGATGTGGTAAAAATTTTTACGGATACATTAAATATCTGGAGTGCAGGTTGCGCATCAGGTGAAGAGGCATATACGCTGGCTATTATCGCTATGGAATATGGGAAACCCGGACTCTCAATTAGTGTCTATGGAACAGATATAGACGAAATGAGCTTAAATCGGGCAAAAAAAGGTATATATTCTGCTCAGGCTCTGGTTGAAACCCCATCTATTTATATAGATAGATATTTTAACAAATTAAATGGAAACCTATATCAGATAAAGGATGAAGTGCGAAAATTAGTCCACTTTATGAAGGTAAATCTTTCATACATACCCGAGAGTTTTCAAAATTTTAATATCATTGTGTGTAGAAATGTTTTCATCTATTTATCTAAAGAGTTTCAAGAAAAAGTGATTAAAGAATTTTATAATAGGTTAAATGAAGGCGGATATCTTGTTCTGGGGAAAGTAGAGACGATGTTTGGCGATATTAAGAACCTATTTTATACATTTAATACAAAGGAAAGGATATACAGGAAGGTATAGTATGAATGAAAGAAAACTTGTCAAAATCGCTGATATGAAAATGGGAAAGTCTCCTGAAATTATAGTAAGTTATGGTGTTGGTTCCTGCGTTGTTGTAGCACTTTATGACCCCCTGAAAAAGCTCGGAGGATTACTCCATTTTGTGCTCCCTGAATATAGAAGAAGGGCTAATACGCCAAAAAATCCATTAAGATATGGAAACATTTCTATAAAACTCTTTATCCAGAGATTAGAAGAGATGGGCGGAGATAGAAATAGATTGGTGGCAAAAATTGCAGGCGGTTCATTGATGTTCCCTGTGTTGATCAAAAATCCTGAAGATGCCATTGGAAAGAGGAATGTAGATATAGCAAAACAAGAGCTGAGAGATGCCCATATAAGAATTATAGGAGAGGATACAGGTGGAGAGTATGGAAGGTCTATTGAACTTTTTCTTCAAACAGGGATAGTGAAAATTCGTTCTTATAAAGGTATTGAGAAGGAACTATGATTAAGGTAATGGTTGTGGATGATTCTGCATTGATGAGAAGGATGTTAAAAGATATCATAGAAACAGATTTTGAATTAAAGGTAGTAGATACTGCTGCCAATGGTAAAGAATGTTTAGAAAAATTGGGGTCAAAAGAGGTAGATGTTATCACATTGGATATAGAAATGCCCGGAATGAATGGATTACAAATTCTTGAGGAAATAATGGGAAGACAGCCAAAGCCGGTGGTAATTGTAAGCGCATATTCAAAGCGTGGTGCTGCTGTTACTATTGAGGCAATCACGAAGGGGGCAGTGGATTTTGTTGCAAAACCAGGGGGAGAAATATCCTTGAATCTTGAAGATATCAGGGACGAACTGGTTTCTAAGATTAAATTTGCGGCTAAGGCAAATATTATAAGCATCAAAAAGGGGTTAAGAAGAAAATATCTTATGAAAAGGTTGTCTGGAAGTGGTGAAATGAAGGTTGTTATTATTGCGGCTTCAACAGGGGGACCAAAGGCAATAAATGGAATTATTCCTAATATACCAAGAGGAATAAACGCGGGTTTTTTGATAATTCAGCATATGCCGAAGGGTTTTATACCCGCGTTTGCGGCACGACTTAATGCAGAAAGTACCCTTGATGTAAGTGTTGCCTCTGAAAATGATTCCCTTTCTAAGGGAAGGGTATTTATTGCACCTGGCGATTTTCATACAAGATTTAATGGAGAGGGAAAGATTTTTCTGACCAGGGAACCACCTTTGCATGGTGTAAGGCCCGCAGCAGATATCCCAATGGAAACAGCCGCTGTTGTATTTAAACAAAAGGTACTGGGCATTATTTTGAATGGAATGGGTAAGGATGGAACATCAGGGGCAAAAAAGATTAAAGAAAATGGTGGCAAGATAATAGTACAGGATGAGAAAACATCTGTTGTATTTGGAATGCCAAAATCTGCTATCAATGCAGGTGTTGTAGATAAGGTTTTACCTGTGGAAAAAATAGCAGAAGAAATTGTAAAAATTGTTGAGATATGAGAAAAACATTAAAAAATAAATGGATAAAGGCAAAGGAACTATTTCAGGAAACAAATGATAAAAAGGGTATAATAAATTTCTTAAAGGAGATGGATGAATTAAAACAAGAAATTGATGGAATTGAAAAAGAAGGGGAAAAGTTGTTGAATCAACACCCTGCTCCCTCTGCCTCAATGGCAGGATTGAAGAGTTTTGTTTCCGCTGTAAGGTCTGCACCCGTAAATATCTTAACACTTAAAGATAAAGGGTGGAACTTCATTGTGGCAGGAGAATACAACGAGGCACTTCAGGTATTAAAAAGGGCGAAAAAACTTGCACCAGACGATATTAAGGTGTATATTCTATTAGGCTGGGCATATATTTATCTTGGGAGATTTGATGAAGCAATGGCTGTTTACCAGAAGGCATTGAAGATTGAACCTGAGAATGAAATTGCAAAGGTGAACCTTGGATATATAAGTTATAAATTAGGTATATATGGGGAGGCAATTGAAAAACTTTCACAGATTATAAAAACGGGCAAGGATAAACAGGCAAAACTCTATGCACATTTATATCTGGGAATTGTATATTACGAAAGGGAAATGTATAAAGATGCAGTTGAGTTTCTTTCAAAGACAATCAGGATGGGCCCAAATCTCTACGAGGCATATTACTACCTGGGAGCTGTATTGAAAGGTATGAAAAGAAAAGATATGGCAATTACTATATGGAAAAAATTGATTAAAAGAAATCCCGAAAACATCTGGGCAAAAAAGGCAAAGGAGGAAATGAATGATTGAAGAATATTGGGGATTAAAAGAGAAGCCTTTTAGTAATACACCTGATATGCATTTTCTTTTTCCTGCCGAGGATTTTGATGAAGCAAAGGCAAGATTACTTTACAATATAAAAGAATTAGGCGGGGGGCTTACACTTATTACAGGAAGTATAGGGAGCGGAAAGACATTCCTTGCCTATGCCGTGAAGGATGAGCTTGAAAAGGATAAATACCCTGTTTCCCTTCTTATAAATCCTATGCTGTCAGCCACAGGTTTTCTAAAAGAGATATTGAGCCATTTTGGAATAGAAAAGGTTCCCAGATATAGAGTCAAACTTATGAAAATTTTAGAAGAATTTCTTATTCATACCCATCAAAAAAAGAGAGTTGGGGTGGTGCTCATTGATGAAGGACAATTGTTAAGAAAATCTGTAATTGAGGAAATAAGGATATTGCTTAACCTTGAAACAGCAAAAGAAAAACTAATACAGATTGCGATATTTGGGCAGCCTGAATTAAAAAAGAAACTCTCAAAAATGCCGCAGGTAAGGCAGAGGATAAATATTAAGTATAATCTTGGAGCCCTGAGTAAAGAAGAAACAATCGAATACATCAAACACAGGTGTAATGTAGCAGGTGCAAAGGATAAAATCTTTACCCCCACTGCCCTGGATGAAATCTTCAAATTCAGTAAAGGAATTCCTCGGGTAATAAATAATATCTGTCAAAACGCCCTGTTTGTTGGATGGATGAAAGAGGTAAAGAATATTGGGAATGAAATTATCAGAGATGTAGTAGAAGAACTTCTGGAGGAGAAATGAAAAAAAGAGGAGTGAGGAATGAGTAGTGAGAATATAGGAAAAAAGAAAAGAAAATTGAGGTTTTCAAAAATGATACAAAAGGCTATAAAGAAAAAGGTACAGAATGTGAAGAATATCCCTGAGAAAAAACAGCAAAAAAATGAAGGTGTTCCAAAAAAACCTGTAAAAAAAATTAATTCTACTGAAGCTCCATCTGTAATTACGCCTACCATCTCTTCTGAAACAAAGAAAATACAAAAATCTATTACAGAAGAGAAAAAACAAGAAAACTTTGAGTATATGGTATTCAAAGTGGATAGTGAAATGTATGGAGTAAAAATTGACTATGTTAAAGAGATTGTGAATAAAACAGAATTATTGACGGTCCCAAACCTTCCTCATTTTGTAATAGGGCTATTAGAAATGAGAAAAGGGATGATACCTGTTATAAACATCAGGGAAAGGTTTAAAATAGGAAAAGGAAACGAAGGTAATTCTATCATTATCACGCATATCAAAGGAGAACTTGTAGGATTTCTTGTAGATAAGGTGATGGAAATTATTAAGGTTGAAAAAGAGGAAATAATGGCTGTTCCATTCATTTTCGATGAAAAGGAACGGTCATATATTACAGGCATTATAGAGTTTAACGATGATTTGATATCCATACTACAGGTAGAGAATATTTTAGAAGAAGAAGAATTGACAAAAATAGAAAATTTAAGCAAGGAGTAATTATGGGAGAGAAAAAAAAATATTTAATCTTTATCACAATAACCAATCTTATATCCCTTTTGATTGGTGTTCCTCTTGCAGTCTTTGTCTTACCCACTATTATTGGACTTTCAGGAAGTGTTTTATGGGGGATAATAAAAGGTGGCTCATTAGCAGGTATTGTTCTTGCTGTAATCTTTGAGATATACCAGAGATGGAGATTTAATCGTGTGTTTGCAAAAGAAGACAGACAGGGTTTATTCAAGACACCTCTGGTAATCTCTATCCATCAGGTGTTAAACTATTTTGTAGGTGTAATAGGTGTTGCTGTTTATATCAATGTCAGGTATCATATTCCAATAGGTTTAATTCTAAGAGTATCAGGCTCAGCAATCATTATCGCCTTAATGATAGGAACCCTTACATATTTAATTCCCTTTAATTATCTGAAGGATATATTCAATAAAACAGAAACAAAAGGTATAAAAAGGCTTTCTATATTGTCAAGGTCAAGCATAATTCTTGTAATTGTTATTCTCTTTGCATATTTTTCGGGTTATCTTACCCATATCTTAAGAAGTGGAACTATCCTCCTGATACTTTCATTTTTCATCCTTTACTTTTACATCAGATGGATATTATTACCTATAAAGATAATCCAGTCCCATTTTTTGCAATCTACTGAAGGAATAACAGATATGACTAAAAAATTAAGTTTGCATACAGGGGATGAATTCGAAGAAATTGCCGGGGCATTCAATAATTTTATCCAGCAGATAAAACTCGTAACAGGAAAAGTGAAAACCTCATCCGAAGAGGTAAATAATTCTTCTGAAACCCTTTCATCTGCTACTACGCAAATGACCGCTGCTGTAAGTGAGATTTCCAAAACTGTGGAAGAAATTGCCCAGGAGGCGCAAAATTCTTCAAGGAGGATAGAAGATGTTAGAGGCGAAGCAGAAAAGATTACATCACTTGCAAAGAATATAGAATCCCAGATGAAAATGGCATCTGTATCCGCAGGTAAGGCAAATACATCGGCAAGTGAAGGTGAATCCTCAGCAGAAGAGGCAGCAACAAAGATGGAAGACATCTATACATCCACCCAGTCATCAGCGGAGAAGGTGCAAAATCTCGTCAACGCCACCCAGAATATTATGAATTTTGCAGATATGATTACGGATATTGCCGAACAAACAGATTTGCTTGCCCTGAATGCATCTGTTGAGGCAGCAAGGGTAGGAGAATATGGCAAAGGATTTGCTGTTGTGGCAGAAGAAATCAGAACACTTGCGCTTGATACAGGTAAATCGGCAAACGATGTTAGAAAAAATATTGAAGAGATGAAAAATGCAGTAGAAGAAACAGTGGATATGATTAAGAAAAATGCCAAAGATGTAAAGGTTGGTAAAGAATTTGTCGAAAAGGCAAGGGCAAAACTTGAAGATATCGCAAAATCTGTAACCCTTACTACAAGTATGGTGAAACAGGTATCTCAAACATCTGTTGAGCAAAGGGAAAGTACAGAGGAAATGTTTGAGTCCATAGAATCTATGGCAAAGATATATGCATCAACAGCCGCAGGGGTTCAAGAACTATCTGCGTCATTACAACAGCAGATGGCTTCAATGGAAGAATTGGAGGCGACTGCCCAGAATTTGAATGATATTGCGCAAAGGATGGTAGAAGGCTTAAAGAAGATAAAGGTAAAGTAAAAAAAGGGACGGGGGTTGCAAACTTGCAAATTTTTTGTATTAACAAAGTAAAGGCAAAAAGACAATGGAAATTGTGGTATTTAAATTAAATGAAAGATATTTTGGAATAAATTTAAAATACATCATAGAGTTTATTGTATTAAAAAGTCTAAAGGGAAGAAATGGACTTCCTGAGTGGGTAGATGGTTCAATTTCGTATAAAGGAGAAAAACTTCCTTTTTTAAGTGTATGGAAAGGTTTGAAACTATCTTCACCAAAAAGGAAGGTAGGGATAGTAACAAAATTCAATACATCAAGGCTTATATTCGGCATTCCAAAGGTTATTGGATTATATGATATGGATGTAAAAGAAGAGCTTGGCATCCCTATCGCCAAATATTTCGAAGGAGCGGCAGTTTTTAAGGATAAACCCCTGATAATAGTAAATCCCATTAAACTCTATGGAAAAAAGATCGAAAAGTTGTAAAATGAGTGAATAAAGATAGGTTAAGAAAAGATTAGTGAATGAGACAAAATAGCTGTCAGCAATTCAAGGAAGAAAATATGGGCTCCCAGCTGCCAGCATTGTCATTGCGAGCGACCAATGGAAGCGAACTATCGTAGATGTGAGAGAACGAAATGAGCGAACAATCTCACAGGATGGGTGGTAACGACAGCCGTTAGAAAAAGATTAGTGAATGAGTGTATGAGTGGATGGCTAGATGGGTTTCTTGAGTTTATAGAGTTAGTAGAGTTTATTGAGTTAAAAAATAGAAAAGACTGTTAAAAGTTGAAAGTTAAAGGTTGAAAGTTGAAGACGAAAGGGAATAAAGAAACGAAAAGAGTAAACACGAAACATGTTCTTTGCCATAAATTATTCTTTGGCGGAAAGCGGTTAGCGCTAGGCGGTCAGCGTGCTTATTTCCTACTTCTCAGTTCCTACTTCTTACTTCCCAATTTATCTGGGGATTTGGAGTGCAGAGGCTTGCCTATTAGATGAGATTGTTTGCTCATTACATTCGCTCACGCCTTCGGCTTCCACGCCTTGATAAATCAAGGCTCGCAATGACACGGATAAGTGGGAAGCGAGAACTAAGAAGTAGGAAGTAATATATAAATGAAAAGTGCAAAATGTAAAATGATAAAACCCGTGAGGCGTAAGG
>WFRC01000006.1 GCA_015486685.1 Caldifarciminota bacterium | reverse complement strand
GATGTAGATTATATTAATGCTCACGGTACTTCCACTCCAATGAATGATAAATATGAAACTTTAGCAATCAAACAGGTTTTTGGAGAGCAAGCATATAAAATTCCTATAAGCTCTACAAAATCTATGATAGGACATTTGCTTGGTGCATCGGGAGCGGCAGAATCAGTGGCTACTGCTTTATCTATCGATAACGGTTTAATTTTTCCTACGATAAATTATCAGGAAAAAGACCCTGAGTGCGATTTGGATTATGTACCGAATAAAACTCGCAAACACCAGGTAAAGGTTGCCCTTAAGAATTCATTTGGATTTGGCGGCCATAATGTTTCCCTGATTTTTAAAAAATTCCAGTAAATATTTGTTTTTGTTTATTGCCCGGTTAATTGCCGGGCTTTTTTTATTTATATAAATAAATTATTTATGAATTTGTGCAAATAAGCGCTATAATAAAAATAAATTCTTGTCAGGGGGCATTTATGGATAACATTTTTAAAAAAGAAATTGTAAGGTTTGGCAAGCTTCTTTATGAGCGCAACTTAAATGCAGCCTATGGCGGAAACCTTTCCATCAGAAACGGTGATAGGATATACATTACGCCAAGTGGACTGAACAAGGCTTTCCTTGAGGAAGAAGATATTTTAGTAACTGACCTTGATGGAAACATTCTTGAAAAACCTTCTAAATCTTTAAAGCCTTCGTCCGAATCAAAGATGCATTATGCGATTTATAAGCTACGAAACAATGTTAATGCTATCATTCATTCACATCCTCCATATTGTGTTGCCCTTTCCATTGCACATCAATCTCTAAATCATCTATTGCCTGAAACTACGATTATTCTTGGAAAGGTTAACTTCGTGCCCTATGTTACTCCAGGTGGCTGGGAATTGGGAAATGCTGTTGCAAACTCTCTTAAGGAAGGCGATGCCTGCATTATGGGGAATCATGGAGCAACTACCGTAGGTAAAGATTTGTTTGGGGCATTTAATAAGCTTGAATTGCTTGAATCTACTGCAAAATCTTTTATATTTGCAAAGCTTATTGGCAATGTGAGAGAACTCCCTGAAGATGACAAAATGGCTTTTTTAAAGATGTACAACAATCTTTCTTAAATTTTTTTGCCTATAAAGAGAATATCTGTCTAAAAAATAGGTAGTCAAGTCAGTGTGTAATAGTATTTAAGGGAGGGAGTTATGAAATTTATATTTGTTACGGGCGGAGTGGTTTCTTCTTTAGGAAAAGGAACCGCAGTTTCTTCGATTGGGATGTTATTAAAGGCGCGGGGTTTTAAAGTAAACGCCGTGAAAATTGACCCATACCTGCAGGTTGATGCTGGCACTATGTCTCCATATGAGCACGGAGAAGTATTTGTTACCAAAGATGGTGGAGAAACGGATCTTGATATTGGGAATTATGAAAGGTTTATCGATTGTGAACTTTCTGCTGAAAACAGCATTACAACTGGTAAAATATATTGGAGCGTACTTAATAGGGAGAGGCATGGCGATTATTTAGGAAAAACTGTTCAAATTATTCCTCATATTACTGATGAGATTAAAAAACGGCTTTTTGAACTTTCAAAGGGTTTCGATGTAACAATTGTAGAGATTGGGGGAACTGTCGGTGACATAGAAGGACTCCCATTTTTAGAAGCAATAAGGCAAATGAAGAAAGATGCAGGGAAAGATAATATTTTATATATTCACTTATCTTTACTTCCTTATTTAAAAACTTCAAAGGAAATAAAAACAAAACCTACTCAACATAGCGTAAAAGAGTTGAGAGGTATTGGAATTCAGCCTGATATTTTGTTGTGTAGGACAGAAGTTCCTATTACGGAGCAAGTAAAAGATAAGCTCTCCTTGTTCTGTGACGTGGAGAAAAGGGCGGTAATTCAGGGCATAAACGTAAAGAGTATCTATGAAATACCCCTGATTTTTGAAAAGGAAGGGCTTGGGGATATTATTACGGAAAAACTTCATCTTGGGAAAAAAGTTCCTGATTTAAAAAACTGGCAGGATTTTGCAAACAGAATTTTATTTCCGGAAAGGGAAATTACCATTTCAGTCATTGCAAAATATCCAAAATTAAAAGATGCTTACACAAGCGTAATACAGTCTCTCATCCATGCAGGTGCAAGTAATAATACGCGAGTTAAACTAAATTGGGTGGATTCTAAAGAACTTGAGGATAAAAACTGTAACGAAATTCTTAACAATTTCAGGAATGAGAAAAAATTAAGCGGCATACTCGTTCCGGGTGGATTTGGCAAAAGAGGGATAGAAGGAAAGATAAATGCAATTCGATATGCGCGGGAAAATAACATTCCTTTTCTTGGGCTTTGCCTTGGGTTGCAGTGTGCGGTAATTGAATTTGCAAGGAATGTATGTAATTTGAAGGATGCTAATTCTACTGAGTTTGATGAAAAAACGTCTTATCCTGTAATTGATTTGATGCCTGAACAAAAAAATATCAAAGATAAAGGTGGGACAATGAGACTGGGGGAATACCCTGCGCACTTGAAGAAGGGAACAGTTGTTTTTTCTCTGTATGGTAGAAGTAATATTTCAGAGAGGCATAGGCACCGCTATGAGGTAAATCCCAAATATGTACCTGTTCTGGAAGATAACGGGCTTACGGTATCTGGAACTTCTCCAGATGGTAGATTAGTTGAATTTATAGAAATTACTAACCATAAATTCTTTGTTGCAACTCAAGCACACCCTGAGTTCAAATCCCGCCCAAACCATTGTTCTCCTCTTTTTGAGGGATTTATTAAAAAATCTTACTCTTAAAAAAAGGAAATTACGCACTTCTATCGTATTTATAAATGATGGAAGATTTAAAAGGATATTTGGACAAATTGCGAGACGGTTTAGATATTGTTTCTGTTATTTCTCGCTACGTAAAGCTCAAGAAAAGAGGTAGGAATTATGTGGGGCTGTGCCCTTTCCACGATGAAAAAACGCCCTCTTTTGTTGTGAGCCCTGAAAAGCAAATTTTTCATTGCTTTGGATGTGGGGCAAGTGGTGATGTAGTTAAATTTCTGATGAGGATAGAAGACATCGATTTCAAAACTGCGGTGAAGGAGCTTGCAAAAGAAGCAGGGATGTCTGTCCCGCATTTCTCTAAATCCGTGCAGGATAACTCTTCTGAGAAAAGTAGACTTAAAGAAGTAATGAAGATTGCTGAAACTTTTTTTAAATCCCAACTTAACAAGAATGTAATAGATTATCTAAAGGAAAGGGGCGTAACTGAGCAATCTATTGAAAAATTCGGGATAGGTTTTGCACCTGATAATGGAGATAAGTTTATTGCTTATACTAAGCAAAACGGAGTTTCTGTAGATGAGCTTAAAAATACAGGCCTTGCAAGAGTGGACAAAAACGGAAAAATCTATGCATATTTTTGGAACAGAATTATTCTCCCCATTTTTGATTTACGTGGAGATATTATTGCTTTTGGCGGAAGAATTTTCGGAACGGG
>WFRC01000005.1 GCA_015486685.1 Caldifarciminota bacterium | reverse complement strand
TTAAACTGCAAGATAAATCTTGAATCCACATTTGACAGAAAAAACTATTTCTATCCTGACCTGCCAAAGGGCTATCAAATTACACAATTTAGAAAACCATTAGGCGAAAATGGATGGATAGAGATAAATGGTAGAAAAATCCGCATCAGAAGGGTGCATATAGAAGAAGAATCTGCAAAAATCCTGCATCAGGGAGATTATGCACTGATTGATTATAACCGTGCAGGCGTTCCCCTTGCTGAAATTGTCACAGAACCTGATATAAGGTCAGGAAAAGAGGCTGCTGAATACCTGATAAAACTTCAGCAGATTTTGAGATATATAGGTGCATCTGATGCAAATATGGAAAAAGGAAATATGCGATGTGAACCCAATATATCGGTAAAACCTATAGATAGTACAGAATTTGGCACAAGGAGGGAGATTAAAAATCTAAATTCCTTTAAGGCAGTAGAAAATGGTATAAAATATGAAATTGATGCACAGATAAAGGAACTTTCATAAGGTGGAAAAGTTACACAGGCAACACTTCTCTGGAACGAAAAAGAAAAGAAAACAGAGGTAATGAGGAGCAAGGAAGAATCCGCTGAATATAGATATTTCCCCGAACCGGATTTGCCAAATCTCAGATTGGATGAGGAATATGTCCGAAAGATTAAAGAAGGTTTACCTGAACTCCCTGATAAGAAAAGAGAAAGATTCATAAAACAATACAGTATCAGAGAATATGATGCAAAAATACTCATTACCTCTCCCCCACTTGCAGATTTCTTTGAACAGGCGATAAAAAGATACAACAACCCTCAGAAGATTGCCAACTGGATAATCTCAGAATATCTGGGCAATTTTGAAGGAAAAATATCTCCCGACGCTATTGCAGATATAGTAAGATTTGTAGAAGAAGGTAAGGTGTCAAGACCTGTGGGTAAAGAACTGCTTAAATGGGTAAGCGAAACTGGCAAATCACCGGAATTACTTATAAAAGAAAAGGGACTTGAGCAGGTGCAGGACAAAAACATTATCAAACAAATAATCCAGAAGGTAATAAGCAATAATCCCAAAGAATTTGAAAGACTGAAGGCAGGAGAAGAAAAATTGATGGGATTTTTCATCGGGCAGGTAATGAAGGAAACAAAGGGAAAAGCAGACCCAAAAAGTGTAAAAAAGTACTTGGAGGGGGTCAGTCATAAACTTTCAACTTTTAGCCCTTAAACCTTATTTTTCCCTTCTATGAGGCTCTTATGACCTCTCTAAAACAGTAAAGTTGAAAGTTTATGACTGACCCCAATTTGGAAAATGTATTTGACTTTTCGGGTTTCTTTTATGAATCTGTTGTCTCTGATATGGAAGATTCAATAAAAGCGATTATCGTAGTCGGTAGTCTTGCAACAAAGAGTTATCTTCCAGAAGTGAGTGATATAGACCAGATTACGATTTTGAAAGATTCAACAACTCCTGAAGCCCCAGAAAGGGTTCTTCAGCATATTTACGATACTATGGAATCCTTTGGTAGAAGTGTAAATCTTTCTACAGTGGTTTATCGCCTCTCTGATTTGAAACGCCCACGGAGGACTGATCATGAATATACACCAGAGACAAAACATCTACTCTCCATTCCAGAGGAACTATTAAGGATTCACGACCATGGTAAGGTAATTTACGGTAAAAAAGAGATTATTCTTGAACTGCCAAAACCTGCTATGGAAGAAATAACCGATTGTAAGAAACTTGTGAGAAAATGGGATAGAAAAATACGAAAAACTCATTCAGAAATTGAAAGAATGGTGAAAAATCCTACGGTCAAAATTGCAGTGCAAAGCATTCTTTCAAACGCTATTTGGCATTATTATTATGCAACGGGTTGCACCTGTTTTAATAAACATCAAATAGCACATAAACTGAAGGAAAAAGTCCCGGGATACATTTTTCAGGATGTAGCTGAACTTGCTACAAAAATTCGGATGAATAGTTTTAGGGATATCTCCGATAGAAATGAGAATCTGCTTATAAAAGGTTACCATAGGCTGCTGCAGTGGGGTAAAGACCATCCAGTAAATGCAGTTCCTATTTAAATAACAGAGTGTTTTCGATGGTGTCGGTGTTTGACAAGTTGACAACTCCAATAAAGCATTTTTTATTATTTATGTATCTGAAATTATGATATATTCTATATTAGAAAATATTTTAGTATAATATTTACAATCTGTTGAATTTTTTAATTTATGAGTCTATTTCACAATCCTTTGATTATCAATAGCAATTACAGAGAGACTTGTCAACTTGTCAAACACCGAGATAGTTAAGATGTTTTGGGCATTATTTTTAATCTCTTTATAAACTTATATCCTTTTGTGGCATAAAATCTAAAAATCTAACAGTAGCCATTCGTATAAAGGGATAAATTTTATATACTTTCCTTCCCTTTTTTCTTCACCAGAATAATAACCTGTAATTATAAGCCCTTTATCAAGATTAAATTCCTCCATAGCCTTTAAGAGTCCTCTTGTCTCCCTCTTCACCGTTTCAGGTATTGAGACATCGTATGAAACCTGAATAAGTTTTTTAGGTTTTAAACTCTCCGTAATAACAAAATCTACCTCTCTTTCCTGCCTGTCTTTCCAGTAGTATATACCCATAAGCGGATTTTTCAGCTTCATCCTTTGCAGATGAAGAAAGACAAGATTTTCATATAATCTTCCTGTATTCTTTGAAGAAGCAGGGGTAAAAGCGTTTACAAGCCCTACATCTATTGAATAAACCTTACGGGAATATTGAAGCCTATCTTTTATTTTGTATGAAAATATCTCCAGAGGAAACAAAAAGAATACATCCTTTGCATATTTCAAGTATTCTCCAAGAGTCTTTTTGCTTACCTTCATACCCATAGTCTTAAAAAAATTTTCTATCTTCCCAAGTGAAATATAATTGGCGTTATTATTGAGTAAATACATCAAAAAATTCTCCATAAGACTTATATTCCTTACCCTGTATCGTTCTATTATATCGCGGTGGAATATGGCATCAAAATATGAAACAAGCAGTCTGTTTTTCAATCTTTCCACACTCAATACGACCTCTGGAAAACCACCATATCGGATATACTCATTTAGATACTTCAGCATCTCTCCTTTTTTTTCTGTATGTCGGATTATATCAATATCATATAGATATTTTTTTTCTATCAGAAACTCCTTAAAATTAAAGGGATATATCTCAAAATTTATACTACGACCTCTTAATGCCGTGGCTATTTCTCTGCTTAAAAGGGTAGCACTGGAACCAGATACTATTATTTTATATCTCCTCCGATTATGCAAACTCCTAACCCACTTCTCCCATCCTTCTATATTCTGAATCTCATCAAGGAAAAGATATATTTTTTTCTCTTTATTTGGGCTAAATATCTCCCTGAATGCAACCAGAAGTTCATCCAATAAATCAACACGGCCCCCTTTAAGTTTTACATCCTCAAAATCAACATAGAGGATGTTTTCTTTGCCTACTTTTTCAATAAGGCTCTTTATTGTATTAAACATAAGATATGTTTTGCCTGCCCTTCTTACGCCCACAATTGCAACAATTGAATTACCATCAAGGTCTATCTGAATATCCCGCTTTACCATATCCGGGAGTTCAAATACCTTCCATTCTGTAACAATCTGCCTGAATTTTTCCTGCATATCGTTTCTCATAGGAAACAATCCTCCTGTTATATCGTTTCCTTAATAATACGATTAGAGATGGAAATGTCAACCCTGATTTTCATCAAAAGTAATCTTTTTATAGTTCTTACGGTTACCCTTGCCTCTGTTTTAGTCTTCTTGGAGGTCTTTTCTGTTTTTAAGAATGAAATCTCGTTTTTAATCCCTTTATCCTTAATCCCGTCCTACCATATGTCTGAACTTTTCCAAAAAAATATAATTTTTCTCTTGACTTTCAAAATTATTTTATTAGTATTGAGAAAATATTAAATTAAAAGGAGGTGATTTTTTTGGCAGGTGTAAAGGTAAGAGATGGTGAGAACTTTGAAAGTGCATTAAAAAGATTTAAGAGGTCCGTAGAACAGGAAAGAATATTAAGTGAGATTAAAAAACACCAGAATTATGAAAAACCAAGCGAGAAGAAAAAGAAGAAAATGATTGCTGCTCGCAAAAGGTTTTATCTAAGAAAACATACTAAATGACATGGGTAGATGTACTTTGTCTTGTTATTTTTATTATTACAGGGGTTTGGGGATTCAGAAGGGGTTTTATCCTTGAAATCGCTGATATATTTAGCATAATACTCGCATTCTTATTTACATACATATCTCCTATACAGGTAGGAAAATATCAAATATTTTCCTACCTGATTTCTTTCCTGGTATATCTCATCATTCTACATTTTATATTTGTGATTTTGTCCCGCTTTATTAAAAAAACTCCGCTTGTAATTATTGACAAAGGATTGGGTATGCTTGTAGGATTCCTAAAGGGATTCTTGTTTGTTTTCTTTATAATCTTTCTTACATCATTCATCCCGAAAATTGGCAAGAGATACTCACCTGTAAAAAATTCTTACATCTATAAGATAACAAATGAGGTAAAACCTCTAATATTATTCTATTTTCATTATGAAAGGGAAAAAAGAAGAATTTGAATTCTCAAGGGTTTTGGAGATTGTATCGAATTATGCAGATTCGGAACCCACAAAAAAGGATATCTTAAATTACAAGGTTGCGGAAGAGATTTCCTTAGACCATATCCAGGATATCTATGAGAAGGTAATTGCAGCAAAAGAGGTCATTCAAAAAGGTGGGGAGATTTCATTCTCTCTATTGAAAGACATTAAAGAAATTCTGGGCGAATCTATTATGGATACAAGCGAGATTCTTATTATTAAACAGCAATTGGATATCGCAGAACGGGTTATGCAGTTAAAAAAGAAAAAGACCTTTGAAGGGATTTGCTCTCGCATTATTCTGATGCCCGAGATTAAACATTTAATATCCTCCTCTATTGATGATGATGGCAATATTCTTGATTCGGCAACAGGCAACCTTAACAAAATAAGAAAAGGGATAAGGACACTAAGAAATAGGATAATATCCAGATTAAAAAGGATATTGGCTGATTTCCATAATAAAGATAATATCGTTACCCAGAGGGATGGAAGATATACCATTCCTCTCCCCCTGGATAAAAAGGGAAAAATAGATGGCATTGTTGTAGATACATCAAGAAAAGGAACAACTATATTTTTAGAACCATACGCAATTGTTCCGGAAAACAATAAAATTAGGTCATTTCAGAGAGAGGAAAGTGAAGAGATACATAAAATCCTTCAGAAAATAACATCAGAAATCAAATTGAAAACCACGGAATTCATTGAAAATCAAATGATTATAACCGAACTTGATGGGATATTTGCAAGGGCAAAATACGGTATCCATATAGATGGTGCTATACCCCAATTCTCCGAATATCCTATTCTATCAATAAAAAAAGCAAAACACCCTATTATTCAAGAAACACGGAAGGTAGTGCCTTTTGATATTGAACTAAATGAAAGGAACAGAACGCTTCTGGTAAGTGGTCCCAATACAGGTGGGAAAACAGTCCTATTGAAGTCTGTCGGTCTAATTGTTAATATGGCTTACGCAGGTATACCCGTACCAGCAGAAGAAGCAAAGATACCCTTATTTAATGGAATATATGCGGATATAGAGGATAAGCAATCTATTGACGAAGGGCTGTCAACATTTTCTTCCCATATAAATAGATTAAAGGAAATAGTAAACAATGCAGAGACAGGGAGTTTGGTCTTGCTGGATGAGCCTGGCAGTGGAACAGACCCCGATGAAGGGACTGCACTGGCTATTGCCATTTTAGAAGTATTAACGGAGAGGAGTGTTTTTGTTATAGCAACAACACATTATGAGAAATTGAAATACTTTGTATCATCACAAAAAAATATGTTAAATGGAGCAATGGAATTTGACCCAAAAACGCATAAACCCACTTATAAATTGATAATTGGCATTCCGGGAGGTTCTAACGCCATTGAAGTTGCTTATCAATTGGGAATGGATGAGAAGATTATAAATAGAGCAAAAGAATATCTTTCTTCAAAAAAAATAGAAACAGATACATTGATAAGGGATTTGATGGAAGAAAGACATATTACCGAAAAGCATAAAGAAAAATACAAGAAACTTTCTGAACAATACAAATTACTTGTTGAGGAATATGAAAATAAAATCAAGTCCGCTAAGAGCGCAGCAAAGCAAATCATTAAATCCGCAAAGGAAACAGCAGTAGATATTGTAAAAGATGGCAGAAGCATTATAGAAAAGACAATCAAGGATATTAAAGAATCTCAGGCAAAAAAGGAAATAATAAAATCAGGAAAGGATAAAATAGAGAATTTTTTAGAGAGGACTACACCACAGGAAGAAACATTATCGGTGAACCCTGAACATAAAAAAGGAACAAGCGGATTTACATTTGAAAAAAGCGTGCCACTTGAGATTAATGTAATAGGATTAAACAGGGAAGACGCCTGGGAAAAGGTGGATAAATTCATTGACGATGCTGTTCTTGTAAACTATGAAACAATCAGCATTATACACGGACTTGGAAGCGGAATATTAAAAAAACATATAAGAAAGCAACTTGAAAAAGATAAAAGGGTTATTGATTTTTATCCTGCGACACCAGAGCAAGGTGGAGAGGGCGTAACAATTATAAAGTTATAATGGTACTGATATATCTCGCATATTTTTTTGTATTTATTTCCCTATATTTTATTGCAATATCCATTACATATATGAAGTTCGTTGAAGGTATATTTATAAAACTCCCCAGACAAAATTTCCCAATATATATTACTTCTATAATCTCGGCTATCCTGTTTATTTTCATGATATGGAATTTCATTGAACTTCACCAATCATCACCCCAGAGGGCATCTATTACATTCTTGCTCATAGTAATATTTATCTTTCTTTTCTTAATCACTATATTTTACATTGAAATGAGGAATAGAAAGATACGAGGGGACGAATATCAAAGACAAAAACAGGCATTGATTGCAAAATTAAAAGAAAATCCTGAGAATTTCGGCTTCATCCTGAAAGTAGCGAATCTTTATTATAAAGAAGGAAATTTAGATGAAGCACTGAGGCATTATAAAAAGGCTATTTCATTGTTAAAAAACCCCGAAATATCCTTAAGGGCAAAAGAAAAGATAAAAGAAATAGAGTATATCAAAAAATCCGAAGAGGAAAAATATCCCGTAAAATGTCCTTATTGCGGCACGCAAAATTTAAGATATAGTTTTAGATGCAGAAAATGTCATAAAAGATTACATTCAAGCATTAGAGAGTGGATTTATTCCTTTACAAATATATATGAAAGGATAGGGTTACTCATTTCAGTAGTAATGATTTTTATATTTTTATTTACACTTCCCATTGGATATACCATTATCCTATTTATTCTTCTTGCCTATATAATATTTTTCCTGATGCACTAATGGTTGTTAAATATATCTGCCAGCAACTATAAAAATGTGAAAAGAT
>WFRC01000004.1 GCA_015486685.1 Caldifarciminota bacterium | reverse complement strand
CCATATTGGGTCTGCGTTGGATATACCCGTACTTGTTATATTTGGTCCTTCTGATGAGAATAGATATGGCCCTTTTGGAAGTAAAGGGCAAATAATAAAAAGTGATGTTCCCTGTAGACCCTGCACACCAGAAATTGCTGTTAAGTGTAAAAATAGAATATGCCTTAAGAAGATAACTCCAGAAGAAGTATTTAATAGAGCAATGGAGATGATAGAGAAGTAAGAAGTGAGAACTGGGAAGTGAGAAGTAGAAAGTGAATGGGTAGATGAGTTTTTTGAGTTTATGGAGTTTGTAGAGTTTATTGAGTTAAAAAATAGAAAAGAAAGTTGAGAAAAAGATTAGTTATTTGCCTTCGGTGTGTATTTGCTTCGCGTTATTACGCTTCGCTGTATATTTATTGTAAATAATGAACGAAATCTTGTTGTTTCCTCTTTATCTCCCTCCTTTGACGGGAGGGATTAAGGGAGGGTGAATTTGGAGTATCGTTTCCGCCCCCATCCTGTGAGATTGCCACGGCTCAATAAATTGAGCCTCGCAATGACAAAAGGAGCGGTGTCATTGCGAATGTCCACCCCTTGCTTTGCTTATGTGAAGAAGCCGAAGGCGTGAGCGAGTGAAACGAGTGAACAATCTCATTAGTTCTTTTTAGTTATTTCTTGTCATGCTGAACTCGTTTCAGCATCTCACAGAATGACAGGAATGAACGAAAATGATGAAATAAACGAAAGGAGTAAACACGAAACACGGTCACGAAACACGTTCTTTGTTATTTTTTTTGGATTTGGATTTTTTCAGGGTGGTATCTCAAAAATGATCAGGAAATGCAAAATTCGTTAAAAAATTGCCAGGAAGTGTAAAAAAATGCAGAAAAATGTAAAAAAAACCTTGACAAATGTAAACATAATTTATATTATTTAAGGTAAAACAATAAAAAAGGAGGTGAAACAATGAGAAAGGTACTTTTTGTTTTGTTAATTGTAGGTTTGGTGCTACTTTTGATACCGCAGTCCAGATTAAAGGCAAATATCATCAAGGGTGGAACAGGTGATAGAATTACAGGCTATGCACCAGCAGATACATTGATAGACTCTTTGAATGTTCAGATTTTTATTCCTCTCAAGATTGGACTTTATGTAGGTAATGATGTGGAGTTTGACCTTGATGCCGCCGGGTATCCTCCTGCTTCTTTCCCACATTACTATGACCCAACATCACCTTCTGGGACTCCTTACGAGGAGATTCAGGTATTCTCTAATAGTAATGTATTGACCTGGTATCTTGATGCAATGGGCACAGATTTTGATGCATCAATTCCTATTACGCAGTTAGAATGGTCAGCGGCAGGTGCAGGAAGTTATACAGCATTTGCCTCATCCGGTACCTATGATAATCATACATCGGGTGGTAATACTTCAGGATGGGCGGATGAGAATGAAGATTACAGATTTAAGTGCGAGGCAGATGATCCTGCAGGCACATATAACACCTATCTGTTCTACAGATTATACGCCAAATAATGTGAAAAGAGGGGGAATCCTCAAAAAGTTATTACTCATAACTTTCCTCCTTCCTTCTTGGCTTTTTGCACAGGTTGGATTCCTCCTCTCTCCTCCGAAATTTGAATTAACTGTATTTCCCCGTCAGTCAGTAAATAAAACAATAGATATAAGGAATGTTACGGGTGATACACTTTATATAAAAACTATATTGGAAGATTTCTTTATGACACCTTTTGGCAAACCTCAATTTAAACCTCCAGGGGTGTATCCATATTCTTGTTCTAATTGGATTCAGGTAAATCCTGTAAATTTTACCATTCTTCCCCATCAAAAGAAGATTGTAAGATTTACTGTATCATTACCTGACGGTTCTGATGGAGAATATCTTGGGGTTATTACATTTAAGTCTATGAAATTGCCCAAAAAGTGGGCACCCACTATCATTATTTCTGGGGAGATTAGTGTATTTATTTACCTGACATCCGCAAATACAGGTATTCTGGAAGGAGATATGGAGGGATTATCTTTTAGTCAGGATACTATATCTGTGACATACCATAACAAAGGCAATATACATAATCGGGTAGATTGTAATGTGGAGATAAAGAATTCTTCAGGAAAGATTGTGTGGAAGTCAGAACAGAAACATAAATTGGTATTAAGAAATTCAGAAAGGATACTTACATTTCTAATAAACAAAAAATTGCGTAAGGGTATTTATAATATATTTGCTACTATTGATTATGGAGGGAAGGAACTAATTCAGGGTGAAAGAAAAATTCACCTGAGATGATTCTTATTT
>WFRC01000003.1 GCA_015486685.1 Caldifarciminota bacterium | reverse complement strand
CCGGAAACATTCGAGAAGTTTGTAAAGTTTATAGATTTTGTTCAAACCTGCCCTGTGAAAGAACCAGTATGGCTTTCAGGATTGCATCAATATTTGGAGGAGGGTAAAAGGCCGGATTGTTATATGGAAGGAGAGAATATGGAGAATATAATAAAACTTTCAGGATTTAAGGTTGGCGAAAAAGGTATAGTAAAAAAATTGACAGGGAATAAGTCAATTTCCAGTAGGCTTTTACAGATGGGAATTGTGCCTGGAACAGAGATTCGTGTTGAAAGAGTTGCTCCGCTTGGTGACCCGATAGAGATAAAGTTAAAGGGTTATCATCTCTCTTTAAGAAAGGAAGAGGCAGAAAATATCGTAATGGACAGGATAAAATGATACCACTTTCTATGATAAATAACGGTTCTGTTAAAATAATGACCATAAGTGGAGGAAGAGGGACTGTTCAAAGATTCTCCTCTATGGGGATAGTTCAGGGGAGTATTGTGAATGTGGTATACAATCCTGGTAGAGGTCCTGTTATTATACAAACAGGAAATTCAAGATTTGCAATTGGATATGGAATGGCAAGAAAGGTGTTTGTAGTGCCGGTGGAAAAATGATAAAGGCAGCCGTAAGCCGAGAGCAGAAATCTGCTTACTGCTGACCGCTTACATCTGACCGCTAAAAGGATATTTGCCAATTGATGTAGGAGGGATTTCCTAATCCCGATTATTTTACTAATAACGGTGATACGATGATATAGTGATACGGAAAAAGTTGTAAGGTTAAAAGTTGAAAGTTATAAGCAAAATGAACGAAATAAACGAGATAAACGAGATTAACGAAACAAACGAAATAAACGAGAAACAAGGAGGTGATTATGTTTAATCAAGGTTTTGGACAGGGTGGAGGACCGGGCTCCGGAAGGGGTAGAGGATTAGGGTCTGGTGGGGGAAGAGGATTGGGAAGAGGTGGAGGAAAAGGACTTGGCAGAGGTGGTGGAGGATATGGCCCCACAGGATTTTGCATCTGCCCTAAATGTGGATATAGAGCACCTCATAGGCAGGGTACGCCCTGCCCTGATATGAAGTGTCCACATTGTGGTGTTGCACTTGTCAGGGAAGAATTATTGAATGATAGAAGAAAAAAATAATCCCTTTGATGAATTTGCAGAAAAATACGATAACTGGTTTGATACAGAAGAGGGGAGAATTATTTATAAAACAGAGATGAATGCCCTGAAAGAGATTTATATAGATAATGAGAATTCTGTTGAAATTGGGGTAGGGAGTGGTAGGTTTGCTGCACCATTAGGGGTGAATTTTGGTATAGATACATCCTTTGAACTTATAAAATATGCAAGATTCAGAAATATTAAGGTAGCAATGGCAAAGGGAGAAGATACCCCATTTTTTGACAATGTATTTGATACAGTTTTGGTTGTAGTTACCCTGTGCTTTCTGGATGAGATAGAGAAAACGCTTAATGAAGTCAGGAGGATAATAAAAGAAAAAGGAGACCTCGTAATCGGATTTATCCCTGTTTCCTCAGAATGGGGCAAATTATATAAAGAGCAGGGTAAAGAGGGTCATAAATTTTATAGATATGCGAAATTTTATACAACCAATGAGATTATTGAATACCTACTGAAAACGGGATTTCAAATGATAGATGGGGTGTCAACACTTTTTCATCCGCCTTTTTATACAAAAGAGGTTGAAACTCCGAGAAAAGGTATATTTGACGAAGCAGGATTTGTTGTAATAAAAGCGAAGAGGAGGATAAATGCAGAACCTTAGAGTAGCACTTGCAGGCAATCCAAATTCAGGGAAAACGACAATTTTTAATGCCTTAACAGGTGCTCATCAACAAACAGGAAACTGGCCCGGGGTAACAGTTGAAAAGAAAGAAGGAAATTTTACTTATAAAGGCAAGAAACTTAATGTCGTAGACCTGCCTGGTACCTATGGGCTTGCAGCCCATTCTATAGATGAAAAAATTGCAAGGGATTTTATCCTGAAGGAGAGTCCCGATGTGGTTGTGGTAATTGTGGATGCTACAAATATAGAGAGAAATATGTATCTTGTTGTTCAGATATTGGAAATGGGCAGACGGGTGATTATTGATATGAATATGATGGATATGGCGGAAGAAAAAGGTATTCAGATAAATGGGCAGGAATTGGAGGAAGTCCTTAATTCAAAGGTGATATTTACCGTTGGAACAAAGGGAAAAGGAATTCAAGAACTAAAAGATGCAATATTAGAAGAATCTACAAAAGAGACTCCTGAATCCCTTAAAATATCTTACGGGAGGGATATCGAAACACATATAGAAAAGATTAAAGAAGATTTGAAAGAAATTTCCATTTATAATCTTCCTCCAAGGTGGCTTGCGCTGAAACTTATTGAGGATGATGAAGAAATTCAGGATTTAATACAGAATAAAATATCTGAGAATACAAAAAAATCTATAGAGGAAACAAAGGGATATATTTCCCGGGTGCTTAATTATAAAGATATTGAGACCCTATTTGCTGAAAAGATATATGGTTTTATCCATGGTCTGGCAAAAGAATGCATCAAAAGAAGACCAAAAATAAAAGAAAGAATTGATACAACAGATATTATCGACAGGATTGTTACAAATAAATTTTGGGGCATTCCCATATTCCTTCTAATGATGTGGGCAACATTTCAGATTGTATTTACCCTGGGGAATCCTATTGCGGATTGGATAGATACATTCTTTGGATGGTTGGGTAATATTACTGCATCCGGGCTTACGCATATTGGCGCTTCTGCCTGGATTATATCTTTGTTAAGGGATGGAATTATCTCTGGTGTAGGTTCTGTTATTGTATTTTTGCCAAATATACTTTTGTTGTTCCTTGCCATTGCCCTATTAGAGGATTCAGGTTATATGGCGAGGGCAGCATTTGTAATGGATAGGATTATGCATAAGATGGGCCTACATGGAAAATCATTTATCCCAATGATTATTGGTTTTGGTTGTAATGTGCCTGCAATTATGGCAACAAGAACACTTGAGTCAAGAAAAGACAGAATCCTTACAATTCTGGTTAATCCTTTGATGTCCTGTAGTGCAAGATTACCCATCTATATTCTATTTGCTGGGGTAT
>WFRC01000002.1 GCA_015486685.1 Caldifarciminota bacterium | reverse complement strand
TCAATTGCAGACAAAATAAAAGAAGCATTGAATAAATGAGATGGGGGATTTCTACAACATTATGTAAGGATGAAAGCGTTTTTGATTGTCTGGATGATATTGATAATTTCTTTGGTATAGAACTCAGACTAAGACAACCTCATTTTGATTATGAGGATAAAGAAGAGATAAAGAAATTGAAGTCCAATTTGAAAAAGAGGGATATTGAACCTATAAGTGTGCATATGCCTGATAAAGGTGTAAATATTGCGGCAGAAGATGAATGGAAGAGGATGTTTTCCGTAAGGGAGGTAGAAAAGGGAATACTTATTGCAAGTAGACTTGGGGCAAAATCTATTGTTGTTCATCCAGGAGGTAAAAGAGAGGAAAGTGAAATAGGTGCCAGTTTAAAAAGTCTGGCTGAAATTGTGAATTTTTCAAAGGAATGGGGGGTGAAAATTTTAATAGAGAATACATTTCCCGGAGATTTAGGTGATAATATAAACGATTTTGGGGATATAATCTCTAAGAGTCATCTTCCAATATGTCTTGATACATCACATAGTTATTCCAGTGGAGATGCCTCAGATATTATTAAAAATTACAGGGATAAGATTGTGCATTTGCATATCTCTGATAATTTGATGAAGGGTAATGATGACCATCTTTTACCTGGTGAGGGTAAAATAGATTGGGTGGCATTCTGGAAAGAAATGAATGATTTTCAGGGTAGTGCTATATTTGAACTTATGCCTGCACTAAATATAAAAAAGAGGATTTCTGCAATAAAGGGGGTGATAAAAGAATGGGAAAAAGAATATTTATCTTCCTCTTAATAATCTTATCGCTTAGTTGTCAAAAAAAGCAAAAACCAAAGAAGAACATTATTGTGTCGACAAATGTGATTGAATCGATGGTTCATTATATAGCAGGTGATAAATATCCTGTATTTTCACTACTTCAAGCAGGTGAAAATCCCCATACAAAGGTATTGAAACCAAAAGAGATGAAGAAGGCTCAAAATGGGATAATTTTGTTTATGATTGGATTACATCTTGATGAATGGGCATTAAAGATAAAGGATATAAATCCCGATATTCGCCTTTCAATTTTAGGTGAAGGCTTGCCTGTGAAAAATCCCCATATCTGGTTTTCTTCGGAATATACGGATACCATTGTGAGAAGGATTGTTTATACCCTCTCATCGGTTTTTCCGAAGGATAGTATTTATTTCAGACAGAGGGGTGCAAGATTGAAAAGTGAAACAGAAGAGGTTCAATCCGCATACAAGAAAAAGTTCTCGGGGATAAAAAATAAGAATGTCATTGCAGTATTTCCTGTTTTTAACTATATGCTAAAGGATATGGGATGCAAGATTGTAAAGACTATTTTTCAATCTCCGGGGGAGATGCCATCTGCAAGAGAGACAGCAGATATCATAAAGATAGCGAAGAAAGAACAGATTGCCCTTATTGTAAGTGCACCTTTGCCTGATGGCGGAATTACAGAAAATATTGCGAAAGAAACCGGGATAAGGGTTGTTCAACTTGCACCATTGTTAGGATTTTTGCCCAATACAGGCGATTTCATCCATTTATGGGAAACGAATTTAAGAATTTTATATGATGGATTTCAAACAACAATCAGGGAAAAGTAATGCTTGATTTTATGGGAAATAGCAAAAACATAAAAAGAAATATAGTTGAGTTAAAAAATGTGTATGTGTATTATAAACCTGTCTTTGCACTGGATAATGTATCTATTTCTATAAATAAGGGTGAATTTGTATCTGTAATTGGTCCAAATGGTTCAGGGAAAAGTACGCTCTTAAATGTAATTTTGGGTAGGGTTATTCCTCAAAAAGGTGAGGTAAAAATTTTTGGAAGAAAACCGGCTGTGGCAAGAAACAAAATAGGTTATTTGCCTCAAAAGGAGACATTTGACCCATATATGCCATTTGTGGTAAAAGAAGTTGTAATGATGGGTAGATACTCGCATATAGGACTTTTTAAGAAGCCTCATAACATAGATTATAAATTGGTAATGGATGCATTGAAATCTGTAGAGATGGAGCATAAGCAATATGAACCTATTGGACATCTTTCGGGGGGAGAGAGGCAGAGGATATTTATCGCAAGGGCATTAGTGGGAAATCCTGAAATCCTGCTTTTAGATGAGCCAACAACAGGGCTTGATGTAAAAACTCAGAGGTCTCTTATTAGTTTGATAGCAAAAATTCATAAAGGGATGGGAATTACGATTATAATGGTGACTCATAACATAAATTTCTTATCCCAATATCTGGATAGGGTAATATACCTTAAAAATAAGGTATATCTTGACGGTGTTCCTGAAGATATTTTGACCTCGGATAAACTATCCGAACTTTATGGTGCACCCGTTGAAGTATTTGAGAAAGATGGGCAGGTATGCGTGATGGTTGAAGATAGCCATAGCCATCCGCATTTGAGAATTCCGTAAACGGATAAAAAC
Source organism: Caldifarciminota bacterium (assembly GCA_015486685.1). Lineage (GTDB taxonomy): Bacteria > Hydrothermota > UBA3072 > WFRC01 > WFRC01 > WFRC01. Next base: position 7,634 of record WFRC01000002.1, on the reverse strand, counting down.
CGTAAAACAGAGTAAAAAGAGAGATAAAAATGGTTACCAGCAAAAAGATAAAAAGGAAACTACAAGATTATACGAGATTAACACGGATTAGGCTTTGTGGTCTTTTATCTTACAATCTGGAATTTTGAACTATTATTTAACAAGGAGGTTAAGATGAGAAAAATAAGCAGGATATCAAAGGAAAAATTCTTTGACACAAAGGCAGACAAAAATATTACACTGGATGATATTGCAAAGATTATAAGGAAAGGGGAGAAGGTAAAAATCATTGATAAAAAGACAGGCAAAGATATAACGGCAAATATACTTGCTGATGTAATAGCAAAGGATAAAACAAGGGTTGAGCCTGTTATTCTCAATATGGCTAAGGATGTAATAAAGGGAACAGAAGAGTTTTTTGAGAGTATTTTTAAGGGGCAGAAAAAATCTTCTCTGTTAAAAAGGACAAAAGAGAATATGGAAAAGATTGTAGATACACTTGTAGATGAGGGAAAAATTGCAAGAAAAGAAGCAGGAAAGCTCTCGGAAGAATTGTTTAATACATTGAAGAAATCCAGAGACAAGTTTAGTAAAAAGATGGGAGATTTAATAAGTGAGTTAAAAGAAAAATCTTCGGGAAAAGATGATATAGAAAAAATAAAAAAAAGAGTTGATACATTAGAGGTAAAGGTCAATAAAATTATAGAGAATATGAAATAAAATTTTTTATCGGGAGACCAGAAATAGTCCTATAAGTACAGGTATAAACGCAAATAATTGAATCCGAGTGGGCCGTTCTCCAATTATTAAGCCAAAAATAATACCAAATGAAGGGTATAAATTTGATACAGGTACGACAAGAGAAACAGGCGCAAATTTTAATGCCGAATAGAATGCAATACCTCCTGCGTCCATTACCAAAGCAGTGAAAAGGGAAAACAAAATGCCCTTTTTGTTTTCTTTTGGAGGGTTTCCTCTTTTTAAGAAAAATAATGGTGTCCATATTACGACGGCGGCAATGCCAAATATCAAAGTAACATTAAAAGGGCCTGCAATTGCTACAGCCTTACCTGAAAGCCCTCCCCAGATTCCCCAGAATATTACAGCAAAAATTGATGGTAACAGCCAATCTTTTCTATCTGATTTCTTATTATGTAGCCCCAGAAGGAAAATCCCTGATGTCAAAATAGGTACACCTACACTTTGTAAAGTGTGTAATTTATCTCCAAATATACATATTCCTATTAAAATACTGATTAAGATATATGATGATGTGAATGTTACCATTAAAGAAGACATACTTTTTTCCAGTGCAATGTAATAAAATACAAATCCCAGTACAGCACAAACTTCCGTAATAATGGGTATTAAAAGATTTTTATGAAATGGAACACCGAAAAACATCCAGATTATAAAATATATGATACAACTAAATATACCGTAATAAAACAGGGCACGAATGGGATTCAATTTCCCTGTGGAAATTTTTGACAATGGTGCAGATGCTCCATAAAAAAATGCAGAAGATAAAGCAAGTAAAAGCCACATTAATGTATCTGTTTACGAACAAATTTTGTAATTTGTACGACTGACCCCATTTCTAAAATTTTACGGGGAAAGGCATTTTCATCTTACCTTTTTTCATCTGTTTCAGCATCTTTTGCACCATTTCATATTCTTTTAAGATTTCATTTATATCGTGTACATCTGTGCCACTGCCTTTTGCAATTCTCCTTTTTCTTGACCCATCTATAATCTTCGGATTTTTTCTCTCCTCTTTTGTCATTGAATTTATCATTGCCTCTGTTTTTATTAGCACACTTTCATCAAGCATATTTTTTAATCCCTTACCTCCGGGCAGCATCTCCAGTATTTCATCGAATGAACCCATTTTTTTCATTTGTTTTATCTGATACAAGAAATCTTCCAGTGTTAGTTCTCCTTTACTGATTTTTTTCTGTAGCTCGGCTGCTTTTTCTACTTCCATTACATTTTGTGCCCTTTCCTGCAATGAGGAAAGGTCACCCATCCCAAGGATACGGGATGCAAGCCTCTCGGGATAAAATTGTTCCAATGCATTGACTTTTTCACCAACCCCTAAAAATTTTATAGGTTTTTCTGTAACCTTTCGGATGGACAGAGCTGCTCCTCCTCGTGCATCACCATCCATTTTCGTAAGAATAATGCCTGTGAGTCCTATTGTTTTTTTGAATTCCCGGGCGATGTTGACAGCATCCTGCCCTGTCATTCCATCGGCTACAAGCAAAATTTCATCAGGGGTTACTGTATCTCTGATTTTTTCAGCCTCTTCTATCATCTCTTTATCTATATGCAGTCTCCCAGCCGTATCAAATATTACTGCATCATATCTTTTTAAGATAGCCTGAGAAAGCGCAATTTTAGAGAGTTTTACTACATTAGGAAGTTTTCTTTCAAAAAATGGAATTTCATTTGCATCAGCCAATATCTTCAACTGTTCATACGCCGCAGGCCTTTTGACATCACAGGGAACAACCAGGGATTTTCTTCCCTTTTTTTGTAAAAATAGAGCCAATTTTATGGCTGTGGTTGTTTTACCTGCACCCTGAAGCCCTATAAGCATTATGGGAGAAGGGGATTTTTTAATATTAAGTTCTTCACTTTTACCAAGAATTTCTATCATCTTTTCATAGACAATTTTGGTTATCATTTCTTTTGGAGTAAAACTTTTTAAGACTTTTTCGCCTATTGCTTCCTTTTCTATTGCATCACAAAATGATTGGGCGACTCTGTAATTTACATCTGCTTCCAGTAGAATTTTCTTAAAATCCTTTGTTGCCGATTTTATATCCTGAGAATGAAGTTTACCCTTTTTCCCTAATTTATAGATAATATCTGTAATCCTGGAACTTATTAAATCAAACATTTATCTCTCCATTTTTTCCTGAACAGATTTAATTTTATAGCCCATTGTGATTTTTTTATCCCTTCTATCGTCAATTGTGATTGTTGTTACTACTCTCTGGGCTCCTTCGTTAAATGGGACTTCATGCATTTTTCTTATAACTTCCAATATCTTTTCTAAATTACCTTCAACTACGGTAGACATTGGGGTTAATTCATATTTTAATCCTGATTTCCTTGCTACATCAAGACACTTTGCTACATATTTACTCACACTTGTTTTTCCTGTTCCCAATGGAATAACTGTAATCTCACATATTGCCATATAACCTCCATTTTAGTGGTTTAAAATCCCACATCCAAAAAAATGATAAAGAACGTGTTTCGTGACCGTGATGCGTGTCCAGAATAATGCGGAATGCGGAAGTGAGAATGCGGATTTAACAGACAACAACGCATTCACACGGTGAATGCACTCCAAACTCCCGGATAAACCGGGAAGTAAGAAGTAAAAAATCGTCAATCGTAAATCGTAAGCCGTTAATTGTAAAAACTACGCTTATTTTATCCAACATCTCACATCCAATCTGTCTTCTTACGCTTTACGCCTTACGCTTCACGCTCTTGTCTCTTTCGTTTTTCACGAGTTACCACCACGAACACGTTTGTTAATCCTTTACCCATTCACTCATTCTCTCATCTACTCATTCACTAATCTTTTCTTAACCTTTACCTCAACCTAAACCTGTCTTCTTCCGTATCACCGTATCACCGTTCTTTGTAAAATAATCGGGATTAGGAAATCCCTCCTACATCAATCTGGCAAATATCCTTTTAGCGGTCAGCGGTAGGCGGATAGCGGTTAGCGTCTTCATTCCTTTCAACTTTTAACCTTCAACCTTAAACTTTCAACATCATATATTTATCTGTTTTTTCCACATTTTATTATACATTTAATTTTTTCAATGTCAAGTTTTTTTTATTTTCGGTATTGACATATGGGTTATTTTTATTATCATTCTACACTATGGGGAAAATTATTACAATAGCGAATCAAAAAGGGGGAGTAGGCAAGACAACTACTGCCATAAATCTTGCGGCAGGGGTATCTTCAAAGGGTTACAAAACACTTCTTGTTGACCTTGACCCCCAGGCAAATGCTACAAGTGGGCTGGGTTTTTCTCGCATTTATCCATCTGTTTACGATGTGCTCGTGAAAGGAATTCCAATACATACTGCTATAAGAAAAACAGTTATGAAAAAAATGGGTATCCTGCCATCCGAACTTTCACTTGTTGGTGCAGAGGTTGAACTTGTTACAGAGAAAAACAGAGAATCAAGATTGAAAAAGATTTTACTTCCTGTAAAGAAAAACTTTGATTTTATATTTATTGATTCTCCGCCATCGCTTGGTATTTTAACTCTAAATGGGTTGGTTGCAGCGGATTCCGTAATTATTCCCATACAGAGTGAATTTTATGCCCTTGAGGGTTTGGGAAAGTTATTAAATACAATAAGGCTTGTGCAGCGTTCCTTAAATTCAAGATTATCCATAGAGGGGGTCTTAATAACTATGTATGATTTTCGGTTAAATCTTTCCAGACAGGTGATTGACGAGGTGAAGAAATATTTTGGAGATAGGGTTTATAACACTATTATTCCTCGTAATGTGAGACTTGCTGAGGCGCCAAGTTTTGGAAAACCTATTATGTTGTATGACCCAAATTCAAAGGGTTCAGAGGAATATATGGAACTTTCAGAAGAGGTATTAAAGAAAAATGGGAAGAAAGGCATTAGGAAAAGGTCTTGAAGCGTTAATTCCGGGTGAAGCAGAAAGGGTTGAAAATATTTCTGTTGATAAGATATCCCACAGCCCTTATCAGCCCAGAATGAAGTTCTCAGAGGAAAGGTTAAATGAACTTGCTCAGTCAATAAAAGAGCAGGGTATAATTCAACCTCTGCTTGTCCGAAGGACAAAAAAGGGTTTTGAATTGGTATATGGACACAGGAGATTTGAGGCAGCAAAAAGGGCAGGGTTGGAGATTATCCCTGCTGTCGTCAGAGAACTTACAGATAGAGAGCTTCTGGAGATTGGATTGATTGAAAATGTTCAAAGGGAGAACTTGAATCCTATTGAGGAAGCAAAGGCATATCGTAGGTTGAATACGGAGTTTGGTTTGACGCAGGAGGAAATTGCAAAAAGGGTAGGGAAAGAACGCTCTACAATTACTAATAGAATAAGGCTGCTTTCATTGCCCGATGTTGTTGTAAGTGCACTTTCAGAGGGGAAGATTACAGAAGGGCACGCAAGGACTTTACTCTCTTTTAAGGATAAATCTATTATTGAGAGGGAATTGAAGAAAATTTTAAGGGAGAAAAAGACTGTTCGGGATGTTGAGTCACGCTTAAAAAAGGTAAATCCACATATTATTGAGATACAAAATGACCTCTCTGCTATATTCGGGACAAAGATAAGGATTACAAAAGGTAGAAAAAAGGGAAAGATTGAGATTGAATTTTATTCAGATGATGACCTGGAAAGAATTCTGGAGATATTAAAAAGGAGTAATAAATGAAAAAGATGCTTGAAAAATTTTCAAATGCCTGGGGAATTTCTGGTTATGAAGATGTAATCAGAGATGTTATTATGGGGGAAATGACTCCATACACAGACGAGGTGAAGATTGATAAGGTTGGTAATCTTATAGGTATTCAGAAGGGCAAAGGCACCGGGAAATTGATGATTGCAACCCATATGGATGAATTGGGATTTCTAACCACGATGGTGGAAGGTGGTTATTTAAGATTTACAACTGTTGGTGGTTTTGACAAAAGAATATTGCCTGAGGTTGAAGTTATTGTCCATTCAACCGAAGATATTGAAGGTGTAATAGGTGCCATACCTCCACATTTTCTTAAAGGGAAGAAAAATGTGCCCTATAAAATTGATGAATTATTTATTGATGTAGGAATGGAGGAAAAGGTAGTTAAAGAAAAAATTCCGATAGGTACCCCTGTATCAGTAAAACAAAAATTTATGCAATTAAGTAAAGAATATGTTTCAGGTAAGGCATTAGACAACAGGGCTTCTTGTGCTATCCTTGTCGAAATGTTGAAAAAATTATCACGGATAAATCATCCTTATGATGTATATGCAACATTTACCATTCAAGAGGAGGTAACAGGTCTTGGTGCAATATCAAGTGGTTACGGCATTTATCCTGATATTGCCTTTGCGATGGATGTTACGCATGGCACATCTATCGGGGTCGAAGAGAAAGAGGCGTTTCCTCTTGATAAAGGAACAGTAATTGCCTATGGCCCGAATATACATCCTGAAATTTTTGAGAAATTGGTAAAAATAGCGCAAAGGGAAGAAATAAATTATAACATAGAACCTATACCCGGAAGGACAGGGACAGATGCAACTGCAATCCAGATTGCAAAGGAAGGTATTCCAACAGGTTTAGTATCTGTTCCGTTAAGATATATGCATACGCCCATTGAGGTAGTAAATCTTAAAGATATGGAGAGAACTGTAAGATTGATGGTCTATTTTATTGCAGAGTTTGAGGGTTTAAATGGAGGTGTAAATGCTTGAAAGATTGACAAATGCTTCGGGTGTTTCAGGAGCAGAAGATGAAGTAAGGAATATAATTAAAGAAGAGATTAAAGATTATGTAGATGAATATATTGTAGATACAATGGGCAATCTTATCGCATTCAAAGGCGATAAGGATAAGGTGAAATTGATGTTTGCCGCACATATGGATGAAGTGGGTTTTATGGTTACCCATATTGAAAAAACAGGAGAGATAAGATTTCAGCCTGTTGGTGGTATTGACTCCAGGGTTGTTCTGGCTAAAAGGGTACTCATAGGGAAGGATAAAATTCCTGCTGTAATTGGGGTAAAAGCCGTTCATCTTCTTACTGATGAAGAGGAAAAAAATATTCCAAAATTTAATGACCTATTCCTGGATGCGGGATTTACATCGGACAAGGAAGCGGAGAAAGCGGGAATTAAAAGAGGAGATTTTGTAGTGTTTACGACAAAATACAGAGAACAGGATGAGGCAATTTTTGCGAAGGCAATTGATGATAGAATAGGTTGTTCAATAATGATAGAATTGGCAAAAAAAACATATTCTTATGCTGTCGCATTTGCCTTTACTGTTCAGGAAGAGGTTGGTCTTCGTGGGGCGAATGTAGCGGGATACAGAGTAAATCCTGGGTATGCAGTAATACTTGAAGGCACAGGGGCAGGTGACTTTCCTCAGAAAAAGGATATAGGGAGATTTCCTGCGGTAGGCAAAGGGCCTGTAATTACCATTATGGACAGGACCTGCATTTGCGATAGAAAATTGACAAATTTGTTTATAAAGATAGCAGAAGATAATAATATTCCATATCAGATTAAAAAGCCAGGTATTGGTGGAACCGATGCAGGGGTAATTAGCAAATCAAAAGAAGGTGTAAAATGTGGTGTGATTGCACTACCTGCAAGATATATACATTCCCCTGTGGCAGTGGCTAAAAAAAGTGATATTGATAATATGGTGAAACTTGTGGATATATTTATAGAAAATGCAAAGGAGGAGTTATGAAAGATTTAATAAAGAAGTTGGTTGAAGTATATGGACCTTCTGGGAGAGAAGATAAAATTAGAGAAATCATACAAAATGAGGTGTCTTCTTATGCAGATGAGGTCAAAATTGATAGAATGGGGAATTTAATTGTCCATAAGAAAGGTAATGGCAAAAGGGTAATGATGG
>WFRC01000001.1 GCA_015486685.1 Caldifarciminota bacterium | reverse complement strand
TAACTGCGGTTGTAACGACCTTCGTTGACTTCGTGGAACAGCTCGGAAAGGCTCTCATTGACTTCGGGAAGAAACTTCTAGGTGCGTTCGAGACAGCCATAAATGCGGTAAAAACAGCGGTGGAAAAGGTCGTGGATGTCATAAACGCAGTCATAGATTGGATAAAGGAACAGATAGTCAACATAATAACAGTATTTGTAAACACAATAAAATCTGCATTCGAAGGAATAATCGATGTTTATGCGGATTTCTTGAATGCGGTAGTTGGTATTATAAACCCAGAAGAAAACACCAGAGCCGTTTCATCACAATCTCCTCAAGAAGCTTTTAGAGCAATAGAAGCATTTCTAGAAGCTTTGTTTAGACAAGAACTCTTTTTGATGGGAGAAATGCTTGCTATTATGAGCTTTATACTAATTCTTAAGGCTGAAAGCATGGGTTTCGAACATATAATAGAGGAATCACTTTTCATTGCGACAAAAGACACCGTAATCGCTCTGCTAATTGGGACTCTAATATCCGGTCTATGGGAAGATACTCAAAAAATAGTAGAGAAAAATAAAACCCAAAGCTCTGCTGCATGGGAAATAGTATCAAAATATGTGGGGATCACGGTATCATATGCTAGTACCATTGTTAGTATAATAGAGGCTTTCGCAGAGAATCTAAAGAACAAAGCCACCTCAAGATTTATTGCGGGTCTGGTCCTTGCGATATCGGGTTATTTCCTAGATGCAACTACCACCGCAATTGGTTTTAGCGGGGGCTCTTTGAAAATTGCGGATAGTACTGGAATAATTCTCTCATTTCTTGGAATTGTCATAATGATGAAATATTCCAATAAAGACCCATTGCAGAAAGGAATAGATACTACATCGCCCTTATTGTCTCTAGCTGAATGGGTTATTGGCATAGGCGGATTTGCTAAGGCTATAGCTGATACTGCAGCAGATGCCAGCACAGGTTGGAGTGGATAAGATGGAAGATAAAATATGGGTGATAAGCAAGAAGGGCGATAAAAACTCCAGTCTTCTTTTATTATTTGTTGGAGGGATTGTTTTGCCTTTCATAATATATGCCGTTTCTGGCGTTTCTCTTTTTAATTTTACCTCATTAGTTGCGTTTATAGATGTGATATATTTATCTTTGTTCTTATTAGCATATTATATTCTAAAAGTTACAGGCAATTGGGAAAACCCAAAAATAATAAAGATAGCAAATAATGAGGTCATAAGCGAAGAAAAGTTCCCGGACGGAGATGTTAAAAGATATGTCATACCCATAGATGGAATTTACAGGATAACAATAAAAAGAAGGAAAACCTCAATTGAATATAAGTTGCCGGATGGTAGAGATTTTATCTGGTTTATAATACAACCGAGATATGCCAAAGAAGACAGGGAAAAACTTAAAGAAGTACTGAATGAAATTCTTAAGAGGATTGACAGGGACAAAGTTGAGGTAATCCGAGGGAGATGATATGAACCTCCAAAAAAGATGCGATACAAGAAGGAATAGATGCTGCATCCCCCTTATTGTCTCTAGCCGAATGGGTTATAGGCATAGGAGGATTTGCCAAAGCAATAGCAGATACTGCTGCAGATGCTAGCACAGGATGGAGTGGATAAGATGGAAGAGAAGACATGGGTGATAAGCAAGAAAGGCGAAAAAATCTTAGGCATTGGAACAATTATTGTAGGTCCCGTTCTCACTGTTTTTCTGTACTTCTATTTTACTAATTTAAATTTCTTTGATATTGAAGATTTGTTTTTCTATATTTCGATTGCACTGATTGATTTAACAGCATTTTTGATTTTTAAGGCCGCAGGCAACTGGAAAAACCCAAAGATAATAAAAATGTTAGGCGACGAAGTTATAACTGAAGAAAAATTTAATAATGGCAGAGTAGAGAAAAATGAAGTACCTATAAAAGGTATCTACAAGATAACTATAAAGAGATGGAAAAGCATAATAGAATACAGGTTACCTGATGGCAGGGAGTTCATATGGCGGTTGATAAGACCCAGATATACTAAGGAAGACAGGGAAAAACTCCAAGAAGTACTGAATGAAATTCTTAAAAGGGTGGATAAGAATAAGGTTGAGATAGTGGATAGGAGATGAAATAAACTATGCAGGAGGTTCAAGTAAGAGGTGTTTATGATGAATTACTATGAATTCAAAGGGCCCCGCATGAAAAAAAGAGAAATAGGGCGCATGCTCTTTATAATATTCATTTTTTTCGAGCTTTTCATTGTCGTTTTTATGCAAGATTTTTCAAGCGTTAGTTTTATTGTTGGTCAGGTAGTAGTTATTGTATTGCTTTTATTAGTTTATTATATGGCAATCACGCTTTTAAGAAACTCTGAAGATATTAAAAGTGATGCTTATACATTGAGATTATATGATGATAAAATTCAGATAATATCTCCATCAAAAAATATTATTATTTATGGAAAAGATATAGAAAAGATGAAAGTCTGGAATGGTGTAATATATTTTAGATTTAAAGAGTTCAAAAAATACGCTGATTATTACGAACTAAACGAAAAGCAAATAGCGACGATGCAAAAGAAAAGAAGTTATTGGGTTGGAAACAATATTCCGGCCATATCTTCTGATGAGAGAAAAATGTTGAAACAAGCGATAGAAGAATTTAAAAGGAAAAACGGTATTGAATGATGTGGTGAGAAAGATGGAGTCCCAACAAAACTTTGACGGCCTGCTTCCGCCCTTCACCCAACCTCTCTGTATGGAATGCACTATGGATTCCGCCTCTTTCTCTTTCTTCTGCCATATCACCAATTTCCCCATAATGGTGTCAGCAGTAACGGAGGCCATTAGATGAAAGTGGATGTCTCCAGATATTTCGAGGTTTATGACGAAAAGAGCGTGGAGAGGCTTGGAAAGGGCTGGCCCATAGGAATGAGTGTGATGCCGATAGCAATATGGTGTGCTGTAGTTCTGTCTTTTTCTGTCATTCTGGGTATTATTCCCAGAAAACTTTCCTATAAAAACTTCCATGCAGATGCCATTTCAATAGGCTTCTACGCTCTTTCTTTTTTGCTACTAATGCTGGCTTCCTATCTCTCCTATGATGTATATGGAAATTATCTCTACTATAAAGGCCTCATCAAGAACCCTCCGTTTTCAAAGAGTTCCCTGAGGCAGTTCTGGAAGGACATACGCACCGGAAGGAAACCCTTTTTGATTCTTACCGAAAGGACAGGAGAATGTACTGTATTTTATTTCATTTACACAAGGCTGCTGAACAGAGGTGTTGAGGTTACTGTTTGCAATGACGAACTTAATGCTATTGGTAGGAAGTGGATAAACAGATTAAAGGAAGACATGGAGCAAATAAAAGATGTGGTACTACGGTATGAACAGATGGGAATAAAGGAGATGATTGTGAGGTACAAGGACGGAAAAAAGATAAGATTGAGAAGACAGGAGGCCGAATTGCTGGGATTTCTTTACTATCTCGGCGATACCAAGTATGGATTCCTTGCTAACGCAGAAGATTTGAGAAAACTCAGAGTTAATAAAGAATTCTACAAAAAACAGGAAAGCATCCCTTGATGTTAGCCCATGAATTTTTCCCTGAAACCCCCCAGAAAACCATATATACCGCGCTCCCATGGCATTCTGATGTTTGAAACTTCCATGTGTTTGCCTCTCCTGATGTCTCGTACAGCATAGATGATGCAAAGGAGCCGGGTAAATCGGAGGAAGGCGAGAAAAAGAAGATAAATTATGAGTACTGCGGAGCGCTCGTCAATGCCGAATTGAATGAATGCCCGCACTGCGTCGCCGTTGAGATAAATTATAAATAATAGTATTACAATGTGATTTCTATGTTGGAGACCTGCTGTGCCGGCATACTGATACTCCTTGTCCTTCTGGTGGTCCTCTATTATATACTGAAAGCGGCCAGATCCAATACCAAGCCTCCGCTCCGGCAGCAATACAATCCATCATCCACCAATACCTATACTTCGCAGCGCTCTCCTCCGCAAACCCAGACATCGCCGCAGGTAATAAAGGAGAAAGAGATAATAAGAGAAGTTATCAAGATCAGGTGCCCTTACTGCGGTGCTCTCGTGGACCAGGGGGTGGACAGGTGTCCCAACTGCGGAGCGCCTCTGAGATGAAAATACTTAAATATGAAAAGAGAATATAGGAATGGGGTATATATGAAGCTCGAAAGCGAAAAAAGATACTATGTCGGATGGGGCTTTGCGTTCCTGGCCCTCGCAGTTGGAATTGGGCTGCAGAGCGGTTATAATGACCTGTCGATATCCTTCGGGACATTTATGGTTATTGCTGGGATAGGCGTTTCCATAGTTGCGTTCATCCCGAAATACGAT